>NZ_JAYMEI010000024.1:0-49883 GCF_037029365.1 Leeuwenhoekiella sp. CH_XMU1409-2
GCGGCTTGCCCTATGACCCAAATTATGCGACAAAATTGAACTAAATACTCTTGGATTTTAACTCAGTTCTTTGTTGTTGTTATTCTATATTTTTTTTGAGCTACTTAACTATATTTAAATCTGGCGTAAAGATTCAGTGGACGTCTTCAACCACGTAACCATAGCTAAATCATTATCAACAAGTTTGAAAAATATACTGCAAACAATAATACTTTTCTTTGTGTTCACATCTTGTCAAGCTCAAGGAGTTGATGGAATATGGATGTCGTATCAGAATTATACTATTGACATAAATTCACCGTACACTTCTGGAAACGAAGGAGTTTTAATTGACTTTGATAATCAAACAATCGGGAATATATACTCAGACAGTATCACCCAAATAAAAATTGACTTGAAAAAGTCAAAATTATTGATTAAAACCGACACGCTTAAAATTGATTTTAAAGTTTTTGATAAAGACTCAATCGAAATTGATTTTGGACAAAATAGGAAGCACGTATTTCATCCCTTGAACTTGAATCACAAACTGAATACTAACAAAAGACGAATTAAAGACTTTTTAGTTAAAAATAAGTTTGAGAAAATTAATGGAGAAATTGATATAGAATTTAGTGATGAAATTTTCTTTCAAGACACTATATTTGAGAATCCGATTAAGAAAAATGCTTTAATAAATAAAAGCTGGAATGACGAAGGTTATTGGTTAATCAAAGAGATTGAACAGAATTTTTTCCTAATATTTACGCTTGACCAAACTGCTGACAACAATATTTTTCAAATTATATCAATTGATGATTGTAGAATGGAACTTCTGCAATTACAAGAGCCCGAATTTAAAAATGCAAAAATAACTGAACTAAAAACCTGTCTATAACAAAGATCTGAATGAAAATACAAGAGTATTTAGTTCAATTTTGTTGCATAACTTAGGGGCAAAGCCGTTCGGAGCCTCAACCGTTAAATTTGACCCGCTTAAAATGCTTTTAGTTTTGCTCGTAGCGGATCACTTTCATAAACGCTGAGCTATACTCAAACCAAATGCCAAGAATAGAACTACAAACTAGAATTAAAGCGGATAAGGAAATAGTTTTTGACCTTTCTCGGAGCATCGATTTACACAAAATATCAACAGAGCATACCAATGAAACTGCAATCGCAGGAAAGACAAGTGGATTGATCGGACTGTATGAAAGCGTGACATGGCGCGCAAAACATTTTGGCATTTATCAAAAACTAACTTCCAAAATAACAGCATTTGACCGGCCGAATTACTTTGTAGACGAAATGGTTAGCGGAGCATTTAGTGAATTTAAACACGAACATCATTTTGCAGATTCGAATGGCGGGACTTTGATGACCGACTATTTTGACTATAAAGCACCTCTTGGAATTTTTGGAAAGTTAGCAGACAAAGTCTTTCTTGAAAAGTATATGACAGATTTGCTTACCCAGCGAAATCGAATTGTCAAAGCGTTTGCAGAATCTGAAAAGTGGAAACAGATTTTTGAGTAATACTCATGTAAGTTAACAAGGTTACTCGGTGCGCAAGTCTTGAATATTTAATAAAGTCAATTTGTTTAAGCTGTTTTGCATTATAAGGATATTACAGTCACTTCAACTACTTTTAAGCAATAAACAGGTAGTTTTGAGAAAATAGCTTTTAGCCCAAACTAATAAGTGTAATTACTAATATACTTATCAAGCAATTGTAAGTTCTAAACTTAAGAGATTATGTTGTTCCGTTCATCCTTTAAAAGAAATCCCAATCAATTAGATGAAATAGCAAAAAACATTAAAGTTCTTAATCAAAAAGGAGCTAATAATCTCCACGTAAATTTGTATTTAAAGGATCAAATACTGTTTCAATTAATGAGTTCCAAAAACTTTGCAGAAGATGGATTACAGTATAACTATGGCGATTTTTCAATTGTCCATTTTTTTAATAACGAGAAGGATATGACTCATAAGACTTGGAATAAATTTAAAAACGAGAAAATGAACGAAAAGCTTTTCTACTTTGAAAAACCTAAGGGCGTTCACATCTTTATCCAAAACATAAAAAGAGGTGATAAATTATTCCAAGAAAAAATTAATAAAGCTATTGATCTTTACAAAGAGGATATTCTTGATGATGAAATTGAAGTAGAATATGTTGATTACTAAATTAATTCTAAAAAAAACAGAACCAATTTGCTTTACAAAGGAAGTAATTGATCTAATTTCTCAATTTGTTTAAGCGGTTTTTGTTTTATTAGTGATTTCGCAATCACTTCAACTACTTTTAAAACATAGAAAGGTGGTTTTGATACAGCCTGCCGTAACCCATAAGCTTGCCAGACCATTGAAAATACTACTTCACATTATAATTTTCGTCTTTTTGACAGTTGTAACACAAATTGGTGGAATTCTTTATCTAATTGCGGTATTATCGATTAAACGTACAGCCAAAAAAAGGCGATTGAAGAAACTCGGAATTTTCACCGGATTTTACTTGATCACAACTTTTCTGATTGTTCCAAACATTGCGCCGATTTTTGGACGTGAAAAAATAAAAGAAACCGAATTTTTAAAGGCGCATTCTTTTTTTTACAGACTTGCCAATAGGAATTACGTTCGACCAGAGCTGAACAAATCGCTGGTTCAAATAGCAACGGAATATGAGAAACGCAATAGCGGAGTCAAAATGATTTACCTTGACGCGAACTTTCCATTCATCAATGGATTTCCTCTTTTACCTCATTTAAGTCACAACGACGGAAAGAAAATTGACGTTTCTCTGATTTACGAAGACCCAAACGGACAATTGACGAACAAAAAACCATCAATAAGCGGATACGGGATTTTTGAAAAACCGACCACAATCGAATATGACCAAAATGCAGATTGCAAACAACGTGGAAATTGGCAATATGATTTCCCAAAATATTTGACGCTAGGGACTATCAACAAAGAAATTGAATTTTCTGAAAAAGGAACTCGTGAATTGGCAAATTTGATTTTACGCCAAAACAGCATCGGGAAATTATTTATTGAACCACACTTAAAAAGCCGACTGAATTTAACAAACGGAAAGGTAAGATTTCATGGTTGTCAAGCTGTTCGACACGATGACCATATTCATTTTCAATTAAAATAAAAAATAAAGATGCACAACCTCGGTATGTATGTAACAAGTCCAAGATTTTAATAATAACCTCTCGAAGTTTCTATATCAAGCGATAATCCAGCTCTACTAAATATCACTCCATATTAATTAAATTACTTCTGTAAAAGTTTGATTTTGAGTTGTTTTTTTCTTTTTTAACGCAACCTTTAGCTGATAATGCATCTTACTTAGAAACTCATCCAAATGCTTATGAAAAAACTACTCTTACTTTTAGTCACTCTAGGATCCTTATGTTCATGTACTAAGGATGATGAGCAAGCTGAAACTATAGCCATGAGAATCAATCATTTTCAGAATACCGGCATTGGTGAAGCTGCTATGTTGACCTTACTGGTGCAAACCGGAGATGCTATAGGAACAGAAACCTGGACCAAATTCTACTCAACTATCGAAGGCTTTGACTACGAACCGGGAAGAGTCTACGATGTAACTTTAAAAACAACACCTATAAACAATCCTCCTGCAGACGGAAGTGCGGTAAGCTACACGCTTTTGGATATTACATCAACTCAAGAAGTTCCTGATGAAACCCTGTTTGATATTGATCTCAAAATAAACGGAGAAAACTTTATAACAAGCGATTCGGGATTACAACTGCTCAATCAAATAGACCTTGATTGTAACGCGCTTTGTGATGAATTAGACACCAGGTTAGTAAATCAAGATTTTGTAGTGGGTACGTTTAAGCGAGGTGCTAACAATGCACTACAGTTGGTAAGTCTTCAATAAAGGTCGTAGTCTGATGCTTTGCACGTTGGTAGTTTAGTTTAGCAATTTAAAGTGTAAATAGTTGTTTTTGAGGTATATTGCAATTGTTGACCATAGCTATAAACTAAAACTATGAACAAAACAGCCAAAGTAATCTTGAATCTGATTTTAATTCCTTTGTTTGTTTATGCAATTTACCTATTTATTGAAATTCCTCAGGTTTATGGAAAACTTGCCTTAGGTATTTTGATTGCCACGCTATCCTTCAACCTGTTCAAAAAGAAGCTGATCGCAATTCCCGTTTATGCTTTGGGGGTTCGTTGGTGCCGGTCTGATCTTATTTTCAGCGTATTCTTTCAATTTGTATACCGAAAGAGAACGAAGCAAATTTGATATTCCAACAGCCGTTAGTTTTGAAAAAACAGATTTCAATTCCGCCTTGCTAAAGGCGAAGGAGGCGAATAAACCTCTTTTTATTGATTTTTATACCGGGTGGTGCGCACCCTGTTTGGTCTTTACAAAAAATGTCCTTACAGATCAGGAAGTTGGTGAATTTATGAACGATGCTTTTGTAAATCTAAAATACGATGCCGAAAAAGGTGAGGGGATCAAAATTGCCAAAAAATACAAGGTAACTTCTTATCCCACACTATTGATTATTGATAGCGATGGAAATCTATTAGAGCGCATAGGAGATCAATGGGTGCCGAAAAAAGAGGATATGATCGCGGTATCGAAAAAATACAATAACCAATGAGGTATTTTATTAAAAGCTTGAAGATAAAGTCTTGTCTTAGGCGTATAATCGCATAGGCTACTTTGATTATTTTCAGCAGTTATTAAGTAGTTCTATAGATCGGCTATCATGGATCTCAAAACTAGAGATGCGTATTATCTTCTTCGGGCAATGCTACACTTATATCGAGATGGGTGAAATGCGTGGGTGTCATTTTAGGATGAATATGCTTGCAATTATTCCAAGTATACGATAACTTTATAGGAGCTCTTTTAAACAAACTATCCCATGAAAAGCATTACGATATACCGACCTTTTGAGGCATTCAATAAGAATTTCGCCTATGACATTTTTCTGGGAAATACCTACCTGACGACACTTCATAACGGAGAGGAAAAAAGTATTGAAATACCCGATGCCTACCAAACTGAAACGCTGAAAGCAAAGATACAATGGTGTGGAAGTGCAAAATGGGAGTTGAAGCATCTGAATGAGAATGAAAAAATTAGAGTTAGTGGAAATAATTTTCTTAATAGTAAACTGCCTTTGTTCGGAGCACTATTTCCTTTAATAGGGCTTGTCTTTTTTGACTTAGAAGTAGTTCCGAAAAATTTAGGAATAGCCGTCTTTATTCTTTTTTTGTTCGGTATAATTGGAACATTTACAATTGGGCGGAATAAATGGTTGAATATACGAATGGAATAATGCTCAGCTACCAGACCACGTATAAAGGCTCATCCTACCGGAAAGCACTAAGCAGAAGAAGCAAGCACGAAAATAATAGCATACTTAGCGATAAAGAAACTACATCCATCCCCAGCCCTTCTCCTCAGGAAAAGGGAGTTTGCTTATTTTTTTTTTAAAATAAGCGTCTAAATTATTCAAACATCTTGACTAAACAGAGGGCTATTTCTCGGCTCAGAATACACAGTTAGACTCTTTTAGAATTATTCTTCTTTGCAGGAATATACTTTAGAAGTGTTCTTTTTCTTCAGCATAGCAAGAAGTCCCCGTTAAAAATTTTCGAAGCCTTGGAGAAAATTTAGGGGACTTCTTGCGGTTTTGCCTGGTAAGGCAAAAATGCCTAAGAAAAAGGCTCTTTTCTTTTGGTTCGTTTTCTTTGGAGAAGCAAACCGACGATAGGAGGTTCACGAGCTCCCGTGAAATAGAAATCACGCGAGTAAAGAAAATGAACAGAACATGCAATAGCAACGTAGATTGCAATGTGATGCTGAAACCTCCCATACACGAGCAACCCTATTACAGTTCATCTCCATTTACCTCTTCAAGCAATTGCGCAAGCTCATCTATCAGTTCCAGCTCTTCAATTGGGATAAGTTGTAGTGCATGCAGCAATACTTGCCGCACGTTGTATTGCGGATCCGGTAGTTCCTGCGCAGTGACCCCTTCGTTTTTTTCTAAGGCGAGGGCCGATACTTTGATCAGGTTGGTTACTAAAAACATCAGGTCACTGTATGTATTTACCCGGTAGGTGCCTTCATAATAGCGTCCGGTTCTTCCGGTTTTGGGCGTCAGGTGCACCAGCTTTTGCGCTTTCAGCTCATTCAGCCGTGTTTGTATGTGTTTCGTTTTCATAGGTGCTTGTTTGAAAAGGTGTATGGTGTCGTTGCTTTAATTCACGGAGTTTCTCCTCCGCCAGTTGACGGGCCGCTTTGATAAACCGGTAGGTAAGCTGTTCCGCTTTGTGGGCATCAGCATCTGAAGTATCCCTTCCTGTTTTCTCGTGCAGGTTATAAGAGGCATGACACAGCTGCGTATAAACCTGATGGGAGCGGAAGGAGCGTTTGGGATAGAGGATTTGGGGCAGATCGCAAAAGTGTTCGCACAGGTGCAACAGGTAAGGAAGCGCAAAGCAGGAAGGTTGGTATTCCCAAAACACATAGATGAGGCCCAGACAGGCCTGCTGCACCGCCTGTTGCAGCAAGAGGTATTTCCCGTAATTGCTTTGAGGGTCTTCACAGTCTACCGCCTTTGTTTCGAAGTAATGGGCGCGTTGCAAACGGGTGTTCCAATGGGTTGCGATACGGGCATACACCTGCGGATGCTGCAGGTCGCTTACCGGAAGCTCCAGCTGCTGGTCTTCCCGATACAGCAGTTTACATTCCCGGAGCACCCGGTTTAAAAAAGTGCTGCCCCAATTGATGCGGCTGTTGGCCTCTCGCAGCGTAAGATGTATCGAAAAGACTTCATAGCGGCCCTGTGTCTTATTCAATAGGCTGTGCTGTATGTGTATAGGGTCGGCTACCTCTTCGTGACTGACCACCAAGAGGCTGAGTACCTCCCGCGTAACCGGTTTTATAGGGATACTCAAGCCGCCCATATACGTTTGGGTACGGCTTGTAGTTACCTGCCGTAGCAAATAGACCGTATGTACCCGACTCAGGGAGCAGAGGAGGGGGATAAGGTCGTGCAGGTCAGAATTTGTGGTAAATGCGGTGTTCATAATCCCGGGTTTTAATGAATTGCCTAAAATCCCTTTGGATTAGGGCTGTAGGGCTCCTATTAAAGAGAAAAAGCCTTACTTTTGAATAGCTTTAGGCAATACAGGTTCGTGTGATGCATTAAAAGTATCACGCTCCCCCTGCGTAACCTACCCGTACGGCTGGTAACCTACCCATCAAGGCTGGTATTTTACCCGTACCGCTACCCGACAGGCTAACAAAAGAATTCTTATTTTTGAGACTATGACCACAACCAAACCCAATCACATCGGTAGAAAGATCGCCCGCATTCGCGAACTGCGCGGGATGAAACAGGAAGCCCTCGCGCACGAACTCGGCATCAGCCAACAGAGCGTGTCGCATATGGAGCAAAGCGAAAGCCTGGAAGATAGTAAGCTGGAGGAAGTAGCTAAGGTATTGGGCGTAACTAAAGAAGGGATTGAGAATTTTAATGAAGAGGCAATCTTTAATATCATATCAAACACATACCACAATACGAGTAATGATAATTCATCATTAATAGCAAGTTCACTTAATTATCAACCTACTTTTAACACAGTCGAAAAAATTGTGGAATTGTACGAACGATTGGTACAGGCTGAGAAAGATAAAGTGAGTTATTTGGAGGAATTGCTGAAGAAGAACTAGACTGCGTTTTTCATAATGGTTTGATTTTAAGAATAATGCAATATGTTGAACTTTAGGAAAATAAATTTATGTACTTTACAGGATTCTGTAAAACGAATTCCATTAGATTGAATAACTTAGACTTCGAAGTATAAATTAGATTTATCAAAATGAATGAAAGATAAACATACGTACATTGATCTTTTTGCAGGTTGTGGAGGTTTATCGCTTGGATTGAACCTTTCTAAATGGAAAGGATTATTTGCTATCGAAAAAAGCCCCCATGCATTTCAGACTTTAAAACATAATCTGATCGAGAAAATAGATCATTTTAATTGGCCTCAGTGGTTACCCCAAGAAGCGCATGATATCAATGATGTAATTCAAAACTATTCTGACAAATTAAGAAGCCTAGAAGGCGATATAACTTTAATTGCAGGTGGACCACCTTGTCAAGGTTTTTCTACTGCAGGACGCCGAAATGAGAAGGACGAACGAAACACTCTCATTAATTCATATATAGAATTTGTTTCACTTGTAAAGCCAAAACTTGTATTTTTTGAAAATGTAAAAGGCTTTACAATGAAGTTTAGAAATAATCATCAAAAAGGAGTAAAATACTCACAGATTGTCACAGAGAAATTGACGGAGGAGGGATATAATGTTTACGGAAAATTAGTCAATTTTGGTGATTATGGAATTCCGCAGAAGAGGACCCGTTTTATTCTTGTGGGGATTAGAAATGATTTGACTAATTCCAGCATTGAGAAAGCTAAAAGCTTTTTCCAACTCATTGAAAATAATAAGTTTTCTTTTTTGGCTAAAAAGGAACTTTCCATTAAACCTACTATTCAAGAAGCACTTTCTGATTTAATTCAAAAAGATGATACTTTTGAAACACCAGATAGAAAAGGTTTCAAGAGTAGTGGCTACGGCCAGATGGATTCTAATTACCAGCGATTTATAAGAAAGGAAAATGAGGATGTCAAAATCCCTAATAGCCATAGTTTCACTAAACATTCTCAGAAAGTAATTGATCGTTTGAGCTATGTTCAATCTGTTTCAATTGAGTGTAAGAATATATCTGATGATTTGAAAAGGGAAATTGGATTATCTACTCAGGTTCTAATTCCCTTACAGCCAAAAGAACAGTCTCCTACCGTTACTTCGCATCCTGATGATATGATACATTATTCCCAACCTCGAATTTTGACAGTAAGAGAATGTGCTAGGTTACAGAGTTTTCCTGATTGGTTCCATTTTAAGGGGAAGTATACGACTGGAGGTAAACTGAGAAAGTTTGAAGTACCAAGATATACTCAAGTTGGGAATGCAATACCACCCTTATTTAGCGAACAAGCTGGTTTAATTCTAAAGGAACTTATTTAATGGCTAATACTGAAACTTTCAAAATAAGTGCGGCTCTAAAGGATCTTATAGGTAAAGAATTAATAACCGATGAGTTTGTTGCAGTATTTGAATTAGTCAAAAACTCTTTTGATGCTAACGCAACAAAAGTAGAAGTCATTTTCGAAGATAATTACAATCCCGATAACGCTAAAATAATTATTAAGGACGATGGTATAGGAATGAACTATGAAGACATTAAAAATAAATGGTTGTTCGTAGCTTATTCAGCAAAGCGTTTAGGTAAAGAGAACGAAGATTATCGAGATAAAATAAAAACACAAAGAGTTTTTGCGGGAGCAAAGGGGGTTGGGCGATTTTCCTGCGATAGATTAGGAAGAGACCTTAATTTAATTACTATCAAAGATGAACCCAAGGCTATAATTGAAAACCTAGTTGTACATTGGGAGGATTTTGAAAATGCTGATGATGAGGAGTTTGTGGATATTACGGTAACACACAATGAACTTAAGTATACTTCATTTAAAATTAAAAGTGGGACAATTCTTGAAATAACCGGATTGCGTGATAATTGGGACAGAAAAAGAATTTTAGACTTAAAAAAATCATTAGCTAAACTCATTAATCCTAATCAAGGTAATGATAGTGACCGGTTCAGTATTGAGATTGTTGCAAAAGATGAATTAAATCTAGACAATACCCCAACTAAGAATGGAAAACAAAGAGGTGATTTAGAAATAGTAAATGGGTTTGTAAAAAATACTGTTTTTGAAACACTCGAGATTAAAACTACAAACATCCTAGTTGAAGTTTCCGAAGACGGTAAATTCATTGAAACAACCTTACAAGATAGAGGGGACTTAATTTATTATCTGAAAGAAAAGAATCCTTTTGATAAATTAGAAAACATCCGAACATATTTATTCCAATTGAACTTTAAGGCTAAGACAAATTTCCACAGAATTATGGGTATGCGTTCGGTTGACTATGGTTCTGTATTTATGTATAAAAATGGATTTAGAGTATATCCATTCGGAGAACCGGGAGAAGATTTATTATTAATAGATAGAAGAAAAGCACAAGGTTATAATCGTTTTCTAGGAAATAGAGATCTAATTGGTAGAATTGAAATTTCTGGGGAACAGCCTGAATTAAAGGAAACAACAACAAGGGACGGTGGTTTGATAAAAACCGAAACATATTATCAATTTGTCGAATTTTTCTATGATTATGTTCTAAAAAGATTAGAAAATTATGTTGTAAATGTTATTCGTTGGGGTGATGAAAGGGTAAATAAGGAGACTGGAGAGTCAAATGCTGAACTTTGGGCAAAAGACGTAAAAGTCGAAATACTTGAATTAATTACTGGATTTATCAATTCCAAGGATATAATAGACATTCAGTATAATAAAGATTTTCTTGAAATTATTGAATATAAACAGGAGAAGAGTGTAGATAAAATTGTAAAGAATATAACCAAAGTAGCTGCCAATTCTGACAACCCAGAATTGGTTAAAGAGGCAAAAAAGATTGAAAAAGCAGTTAAGGAAATAAAGGCTGATGCTGATAGAGATAAAGAAAGGGTAAAAAAAGAAGAATTATTACGTAAAGAAGCAGAGCAGAAACTTGACGTCATAATAAGCCAAAAAAACTTCTTACAATCTGAAATAAGTGATGATACCAAGAACTTAGAGAGTATATTACATCATATAGGATTAACAACTAACTTTATTAGGAAAGATGTTGAAAATTTAGTAAAAGCTATAAATAATGATGCTTCAAAAGATGACATACAAAGAATTGTAAAACGTATCAGTCAACAAAACGAAAAAATAACGTCTTTCTCTAAATATTTCAAAAAAGTCAATTTCAATATTCATTCGAACAAGCTCAATGCAGATTTAGTTTCATTTATTAATGAGTATCTCACAAATGTTTACAAGCAAAGAGATGATTTGAGAATTAATCGTGAATTGTTAAGCATTGAAATTGATACACCAAAAGGTTTAGAATTCAATATTGTATTTAATCCAATTGATGTTGTTATAGTTTTGGATAATCTTATCAATAATTCATCCAAACACGGTGCATCAAGAATTGAACTAAAATGGAGTAAAGTCAAGAATTTAATTGAGTTTTCATTTAAGGATGATGGCGCGGGCGTAAAAGATAATATTCTTGATAACATATTTGACTTTGGCTTTACCACTTCAAGACGTGGTTCAGGTATTGGATTATATCACGTTAAAGAAATTATCGAAAAATTAAAAGGCTCCATAAGTGTTAATAATAAGCTGGCGAAAGGGGTTGAGTTTATTTTTTCATTTAAAATTAAAGACTAATGAGATTGGATTACAACATACTATGGATAGACAATGACTTGCCTGGCTATATCGAAAGAGGAGAGGTAGCAGACATTGAAGCTTTTTTGATTGAGAGCGGTTTTGAGCCGCATATAGAGAAAGTTTTTGACGAAGCAGAGTTAGATCTATTCATTGATAAGTATGAATATGATTTGATTATTTCAGATTTTAATCTTGAGAATACTACGGGGGGAAAGGTTATTGAGAGAATTAGAAATGAAAAGCAACTTGATACAGAAATTTTGTTTTATACCGCCCAAACAGAAAATAGCGCAGAATTTAATAGCGAAGTTATAAATCTCGCTTTTGTAGAAAGATTGACTTTTCAATTAGGGAGAGACAGGTTAATGGATAAGATTGAAAGGGTGATTAATTTGACTCTTAAAAAGCTCCTTGAACTCAACGCCACGCGAGGTTTAATAACAGCAGCAACGAGTGAATTGGATGTTGAAATTGAAGAAATTGTAATGCAACTAGTTTTGCAACATAAGATAACTGAAGAAGATTTGAAGAGGATAGTTACTAATAAGACTCATACACCATTGCAAAGACGGTTAGAAACTTTTTGGGATAAATACATTGATTTTCATAGTTACTTCCCGAAAATTGATGCGGTTAAAAAATGGGAGATATTAAGAGATTTATTAAAGCCTTTAAAAGGTCAACAAGGAATAAAAAGCTTTCTTGACAGCAACAAGACTTATCAATTACAAGTAATTGATATTCGCAACAAATTTGCCCACGCCAAAGCTATTGAGGACAAAGGGGTATTAAAACTCAAAGGCCAGATGGAGGGAAAAGATTTTGAATTTACAGAGGATAGTTGTATTGAAATCAGGCGGAATTTAATTAATCATAAACGGAATATTGAGGAGTTGAAAAAAATCTTATGAGTATCTAGAATATTATTGACAGTATTTAAAATTTTGTGTAAACAGAATTTCAGTTTTATAGTTGAACACCCTGCTCCCTCCGCTCCCGAAAATCTTTAACTTACGGTGCTCGTAAACTACAAAGCGCGCTACAAAAGACTTCTGATCACGTGTTGAAATGCCGTAAATTTTGCGTGGATAGTTCTATATTTAATGATGATATAACAAGTTGTACTCCATATAGACAAAAACAGCGTGAAAAAAGAAATTTTAATTGTACTCCCACTTATAGCATTTATTTTGGGGTGTTCCGAGAAAATTGATAAGTCCGCAATAAAGCCAGTGCTCATGGAACAATTAAAAAACACGCATTCGGAACAAAATTGGTTTGTGCCAACAAAAATTGCAATTCAGGGACTTTCAGCGGAACAATCAAATTGGAAAGATAGTACGGAGAACCACTCAATTGCGGAATTGGTATCACATCTAAGCTTTTGGAATGGTATGAATTTAAGGGCTTTTAAAGGAGAGGATATGTCTGACTTTGATGTTGATAATAATGCAACGTTTAAAAAATATACAGACCAGGAATGGAGGGAATTAGTGATAAAATTAGACAGTATTCAAACGGAATGGTAAAGATTGACCGAAAATGCCACCGATGAACAGTTGACCGAATGGAACTCCGAAATTCTAAATATGACAGCACATAATGCTTATCATACCGGACAGATAATTTATATACGAAAACGGAATGGTTGGTGGGATAAAAAATAATAAAAGTACGGTATAATCAAGTGGGCGGCTATAAGCGGTAAGCTCAGGGTACCAGCCCCGCTCGATTTTTTTTGACTTATAATGCACGTAAACAACAAGGCTCCGGACTAAGAAGACTTCTCGATACACCGGTCTCGGTCGCAGACCTCGTCCGGCACTCGAAGTGACCTTCCCGATACACCGGTCTCGGTCGCAGACCTCGTCCGGCACTCGAAGTGACCTTCCCGATACACCGGTCTCACCGCTGGTTTCGACCGTCACGTACTTCTCGACTGCACTTCGGCTGTGCGCAGTGTGGCAGGCTCTCAAGGTTTGCGCGCGATTGTATCGCGTGCACGTAGTACTTCTCATGCTACCTTAAGCACCTACTCCCGCAAGTCTTTGATTTTGGGCGATTGAGTTTATGAGTTCCAAAGCCAAAATCCTAACTCGTAATTGTGGTTCTGTTCTTTTGTCTTGATACAAAAGAACCAAAAGATCAAGGCTTATTTTTACATCCTTGAAAACTACGCAAACGCCTTATCGTGCGGATGGCAAACCGCTGCGCTAAGCCATCCTCCGCTGCCCATCGCTGCGGCGTTTGCTTGTTTTACTACAGATGTAAAAAGTAGGCCGTTTTACCATTCTAATAAAATCCTTCATACCCGAAGGGTTCGTTGTCCTTTTGGTCAGTATAGCGGCGGTGCCCCGTTAAAAGTTGTCCTCATCCCCAGCCCTTCTCCTCAGGAAAAGGGAGTTTGCTTATTTTTTTAAAATAAGCGTCTAAATTATTCAAACATCTTGACTAAACAGAGGGCTATTTCTCGGCTCAGAATACACAGTTAGACTCTTTTAGAATTATTCTTCTTTGCAGGAATATACTTTAGAAGTGTTCTTTTTCTTCAGCATAGCAAGAAGTCCCCGTTAAAAATTTTCGAAGCCTTGGAGAAAATTTAGGGGACTTCTTGCGGTTTTGCCTGGTAAGGCAAAAATGCCTAAGAAAAAGGCTCTTTTCTTTTGGTTCGTTTTCTTTGGAGAAGCAAAGAAAATGAACAGAACATGCAATAGCAACGTAAAACACCTTTCCAAATGTTTTACTATTCAAAACAAGAACACTATTAAACGACCTACAGACTGTAAGCAAGAAGTATAGGAAGACTATTAAATTTTCATTTAAAAGATCACGTCTTAAACACCTTCAACACCTGCGTAGGATTAAAGGCTTTTGAATTCATACCTAATTTTCCCAGACGCATGGCTGCCGTAAAGTACAACACACCCGTCGTGACCAAAAGCAGGGCTTCGGCCGGCAGTGCCGAAGCTGTAAAACGGGTAGCAGGGATACTTCGTGTCTTGTGCGGTATGGGGATGCAAAAGAGTTCGTACTGCAACACCTGATACGTCTGCGAATCATATACGCTCACCCAGTAGCAGAGTTCGGCCTCGGCGGCGGTTGAAGGCCAGTAGAGGTTAGTGTTGGCCTTAAATTGGGGTACGTTGATCTCTAGAGTTCCCGCTTCAAAGCTTAACTGCAAGCCGGGCAGCTGCACATATTGCGGATACTGATGGTTCAGGTCGGTTTCCAGCCCTTCTAAGGCGGAGGGTTCTCCCTGCCAAAAATCCAGACTTCCTTGAGGCAGGGTGCTGGTCATTTTCATGCCTTGATATACCGCTTTACGAAACCGGTTAAAGAATTGAGGATCGTAATGCGTCCCAATAAAGGGGCGTAACCCGCGCATCAAAGCGCTGGTGGTTTGGGAGGCCTTTCCAAAATCGGTCGCCGATTGCCGCGAACGTCCCGAAGGGAATTTGCCCGTCTTTTCAGGCTTAGCCTGTACGATGGTTTTTCCGTTAACATTTCGAAATACGAGTGGGCCTATACGGCCTACAATACCCAGTTTAGAATCTAAATATGCCATAGTTATTGCAGTTTATGTGAATGGTAGGTTTATGCTATTTCCATAATAAACCTAAACTGACCCACAAAAAGTGTGGTAAAGTGTGGACTTAGTGTGGGATGAGTGTGGACTCACTATGGGAGCATATGCCTTGCTCCTAAGGTAATGAATTATTCAATAGGTTGTTAGGGTAACCTAAACATAAACAGGAGGTTAGGTTGATTGGAGTAGAAGTTTAGGGGATAAGTTGACTTTTCTGGGCAAGCGGTATTCGCAGCTAACTCAAACGGCATGCTATCCAATTTTTTGATGAGGGGAGGAGCAGGTTGATAGTCAGTATACTGTTTTTTTGGGCTTTTTTGCGGGCCAAAAAAAGTTTGATTACAATACTTAGAAAGAGGAGTACTGTAAATTTCTTGTTTCAAGGTTTTTAGCAGGAGTCTTATAAAAATGCTAGCATTCGGCTAAAAGAGAACTCCTTATGATTAGGAAAATTAGTAGGAATATGGAAAACTCTACAGCTAAAGATATCGTATATATCGACGAAAATACTATTTAGACTGATGAAAAGCACAATTGTAAGAAAAATGCTGTGTTTTTGTTAAATAACTATAAGTCAGAGAAATATACCAAAATTAACATTTATTTTTGTAGCGCCTTAAATCGATTAACTTCCATGAAACAACAATTACTTTCCCTAATCTTTGCATTTACCTTTTTATCCGTTACCGCTCAGGTAGGTATAGGGACCTCCAGTCCTGATGCTTCGAGCGTGCTTGATGTTACAGCTTCAGATAAAGGGCTTTTGATTCCAAGAGTTGCCTTAACGGGTTCTGATGATGAAACAACTATTGCTAATCCGGTAGAAAGTTTGTTAGTGTACAACACCGCAACTTCAAATGATGTTACCCCCGGTTTTTATTATTGGGATGGGTTGTTCTGGGAAGCCTTAACTGCATACTCAGATATTCCAAGTCCGGCTCCACCACCGTCAAGTGATGGCTGGCAACTGGATGGGAATAACCTAAACGGAAAAGCCAATGACGGGACCACATTTTTGGGTACTACAACCTATCACTCTTTATATTTTAAAGTAGATGGAGATCAGATTGGGCGCTTACATCCCAACGGAGGTATTGCCTTGGGGCTCGGGGCAAGTTCAAGCGTAAATCAGGCTTTTGCTATTGGAGAAAATGCCTCTGCAGGGAATACCAGCAATTATGCTTTTGGTAAAGGTGCTAATGCTTCAGGAAGCAGTGCGTATGCCATTGGAGAATCTTCAGTTTCATCTCAAAACAAAAGCTATGCTATTGGTACTTCGTCGACGGCGTCGGGTACGAGTTCGTATGCGATAGGTGAAGGTTCTGCCTCTTTGGCTACAGGGTCTTATGCTATTGGAGCAGGGGCAAATTCGAGTGCAACCGGTTCGTTTGCGATTGGAAACCAATCGATTTCAGCGTCTAACAATACATTGGCATTAGGTAATGAAGCACAAGCTATCAATAATAATGCAACGGCTTTAGGATACCAAGCCATAGCCAGTAATCAAAATTCGATAGCTATTGGTCCTGCAACAACGTCTGTAGATAATTCAATAATTTTAGGAAACACTACAAATACCACAACAGATTCTTATGCTGCGACCAAGGTGGGTATAGGAACTTCAAACCCATCAGCAAAACTTCATATTAATGGTACGTTTCGTTATGTTGATGGTAATGAAGGAAACGGGAAGGTGATGACTTCAGACGCAAATGGAAATGCCACTTGGCAGGATGCCTCTTCAGGAGGTACGGGTGGAACCGGTGGTGGTTCTGGAGCTTATGCTCAAGCTTATAGGAATTCTGGTGCTCAAAGTCTACAGCGATATTCGTTCACGCAGCTAAATCTTGGAACTACGCAGGCGTCTTCCAATGTGACCGTTGCTAATGGAAATTTAAGACCAGGCATTACTGGGCTGTATAAAGTGACTTATTCTGTGAATGTCGAACGTACTTCGTCATCAAATGGAGGTGTATTGGAATTTTACTTGGGGCGCAATACAAATAAAATAGCGGGTACCTCTTCCTATATTACCTTATCAAGCAACAGTGATGTAGGTACGGTGACAAAAACGCATTTGATATCCTTTGATGCCAATCAAAACCATCAGATAGAGCTTTATGCTGCAGCGACCAATACAGCTACGAACTATCAAGTCATTGAGGGCACTTCACTAATGATAGAACTACTGGATTAATTGGGGAAATAACTTGCGACCTAATCAGATTTAATTCTTATCATTCCTTCCAATTTTATGCTAAAGTGTATCCTTTTCATGATAAAATTGAAATCCAAAGGACTCGCCAATTCGTACATATCGATAAAAGGCGCAAATAAAACGATTAAGCGATAAAAAGCAGGTTTGCTTTTTTACTTGTGTTAAATAACTGTTTATAAATAAAATACAGTGATGTTAATAGTTATTTTTGTGCTGCCTTAAATCGATTTATTACAGTATGAAACAACTTTTACTCTCCTTAATTTTTATCTTATCTACATTTTTAACAAACGCACAGATAGGTATTGGTACCACCAGTCCTGATCCTTCAAGTATTCTAGAGGTGCAATCGACTACAAAGGGGTTTTTAGCCCCACGTATTAACCTGTCATCTGTTACAAACTCTAGTATTGACGGAGCTAATACCAATGCAGCCGGATTACTGATCTACAACACCAATGCTTCCGTTACGGGGGGTAATGGAGCAGGGTATTATTACTGGGATGGAAGTATCTGGGTGTCTATGAATGCAACGCCATCTGATCAGGAATGGAAATTGGATGGAAATAGTGTCGCTGCTACCGCATTTTTGGGAACCACCAATGCTCAAAATCTGCGCATTCGAACCAATAATACCGAACGTTTCAATTTCTCTACCGATGGACAATTGCTTTACACTAATGGCGGTATTGAAGTGGGTTCAGCGTCAACCGGCACTACAACTGCCATTGCTATAGGTCAGGGGGCAGAAGGCGCAGCAACCAACTCATCTGCTGTAGGGCCGGCGGCCCTTGCTTCTCAGAATTCAGGGAGTTCTTTCGGGTACAATGCAAGAGCAACCAATACTGAAGCTACTGCAATTGGAAGTAATACTAGGGCTGAAGGGCTTGAGAGTGTTACCGTAGGGAATGAATCACTTACAAATGCTTCTAAAGCCGTGGCAGTAGGAGCTTTTGCACAAGGCCTCGCTGAAAATACTATTGCTATTGGTAATGAGCCCTATGTGAATGCTGCCGAAGGTATTGGGGTGGGAACAAAAGCCAGAGCAACAGGAACTAATGCTGTTGCTATAGGAAGTGCCGCTGAAGGAGCCAAGACCAATGCAAATGCTTTTGGATATAACGCCAAAGCGACTGAGATAAATACTACGGCTATAGGAGCAAACACCAGAGCTACCGCAGATAATGCATTGTCTTTAGGATATCATGCAGATGCAACCGCCAACAATACCATCGCTATTGGTAATGCCGCAGCAGCTGTAAATGATAACGCGGTTGCGATAGGATTGAATGCCAAACCTACGGCCAACAATTCCATCGGGATAGGAAATGGAGTAACTTCTGTAGGGAATCAATCTTTAGTGATCGGTTATTCGGCTAATGCTGGAGGACAATCTTCGATAGCCATAGGAGATGATGCTACTGTAAACGGAGATGCAGCTACCGGAAATTCCTCAATCGCAATAGGTAGACAAGCTCAGGTTAATGCGGCAAATGCAGTAGCTCTAGGAGCAGAGGCAATTGCATCTACTGCAAATACCATAATATTAGGAAAGCACGATAATGCGAGCCTTAATGTGGGAATAGGAACCAACACACCATCAGCAAAACTTCAAGTGAATGGATCGTTTAGATTTGTTGATGCCACTCCTGGTGATGACGCCAATAAAGTACTGACCTCAGATGCCAATGGTAATGCGAGTTGGCAGACTCCTAGTTCAGGAGGCGGTGCTTCAGGATGGGCATTGACCGGTAATTCAATTGCCAGCGGTAATTTTTTAGGAACTACAAATGATCAACCTTTACGCATACGTACCAATAATACAGAGCGATTTAGTTTTACTACTGCAGGTCAAATGGTCTTTAATGCAGGGATTGAACTAGGTTTGTCATCAAATTCAAATTCTAACGATGCCATCGCGATAGGTAGATCTTCTAACGCATATGCTGCAAATGCTATAGCAATTGGAAACGCGGCAAATGCAACCGAAGATGCTATAAGTTTGGGTAATGCAGGAGCTACAGCTCAGGGTGCTATCAGACTTGGGAACGGAGGTAATGCGAATGGGACCAATTCAGTGTCTTTAGGTACAAATTCCAATTCTTATGGAAGTAATTCGATAGCAATTGGTAATAATTCAGGAGCAGCAAATAATGCTGTTGCTCTTGGAAACGGAGTAAATGCCTATGCTGCAAACACAATGATCTTAGGTAATAATTTAAATGTAGGGATAGGGACAAATAATCCTCAAGCAAAATTACATCTTACAACATCATTCAGATATGCAGATGGTACACAAGGAGCAGGTAAGGTGCTTACTAGCGATGGTGCTGGTGATGCTACCTGGCAAGAACCGGCCAACACTTCATTGGAGGCTTATGGAGAAATGTATGATAGTAACGGAGGAGGACAATCTACAAATTCAGGAGGGACTTCTAGTTACACAAGAAGTTTAGGAGCTGCTTCCGTTCTGAAGAATGTCATTCATAGTAATAGCGCGTATTATTTAGAAGTTCAGGTGTCAGGAATTTATGAAGTCACATATAATGCGACGGTTTTAGGGGACGATGGAAGCAGAGTTATAGAGTTTTATATAGAGGCAGCACCAGGTAACAATTCTTTTGTGAAAATTGATCGAAGCTCATCATATGTAACGCATCTGGTAACAGGAGATAGACAGAACACTAAAAGGTCAATTTTGGTTTCATTAGACGCTAATGATCGTATTCGGTTGAGATATGCAACAGGAGCTGGTGATACGAGTTTTCCTGCTAATACGTGTAGCCTATCTCTGAAAAGAATCGGAGCAAATTAAATAAATCTACTCGTCAGGTTTGTCTTGCGCTTTTCAGGAAATCTGCTCTTTTAGGAGCTATTGATTCTGTGTGAATCATTGATATACAGTATTTTACAAGTATTGTTTAAGGTGTTTTTTGCAGCACTTTTCTATGCTTTTATACAAGTGCAATCGATAAAAAACTAAGAAAAGCGTTAAACATCAGAGAGCTTACGCATCTACAACGCTTTAGGTTAAATAAATCGTATTATTAAATTGATGATCAGTTGATTAGGAGGTTTTTCATTTATTTGTCATCCAAGAAAACTCCAAATCATGCAACAAAAATACCTCATAGGTGTATTATGCTTTTTCTGTTCAGTTACGATACACGCCCAAGTGGGAATTGGTACCTCTTCGCCGTCAGCAACAAGCATTCTTGATATTTCAGCTTCAGACAAGGGACTTCTAATACCACGCGTAGCTTTAACAGGTACTGATGATGAGAGCACGATCGACCATCCTGTAGAAAGTCTTTTGGTATATAATACAGCTACCGTGAGTGATGTTACACCGGGCTATTATTACTGGGATGGTACACGTTGGTACGCTATGAAGCAAGAGCATCAAAGTGGAGGTGGGAATACTAGAGGGATTGAAATTATAAAAGATCCAAACACAAGTACGCAAGACGGTAGTTTTCATCAAAACAGTAGTACGTATAACAATAAATACATCTTCGATATTTCTGCTTACCCTACAAAATCGGTGTTTATTTTTAGAAAAAATAACAATGTAAGCTCTGACGGACATCAAAGTCTTATTCAATTTGGTGGTATTCAAGGGGGCACAGATGGAAGAGTGGTTACCCTTATGAATGCAGAGAAACAGTTTAGATTTCAATTTCAAAATAATTCTTCAGGCGTAGCTGCTAAGTCGCGCTTCAATATCCAGCAAAATATAGATATGAATGCTGAAGGTTATCACAGTGCAACCTTTATCTACGACGGCTCCAGTTCGCGTTGGCTGTTGCTAAACCGAAGCTACTAGAAGATTCCTACCTTAGTTGTGCCAATTCAATAATCCTTTTATTGTTTAAAGCAACTGTACGTTGTACCTTTATACTTCTTAAACAGAAATTCATATTATGAGTACATACGACGTTGCGGTCATTGGTTCCGGTCCCGGAGGTTATGTGGCTGCTATTCGCTGCGCCCAGTTGGGGCTTAAAACAGCAATCATTGAGAAATATGCAACTATGGGCGGTACCTGCCTTAATGTAGGTTGTATTCCTTCTAAAGCCTTATTAGATTCTTCTCACCATTATGAAGATGCCGTTAAACATTTTGAAGAGCACGGGATCGAGATTCCGGGTGAAGTAAAGATCAATCTGGAAAAAATGATGGGCCGTAAAGCTTCGGTGGTGGAGCAAACGACCAAGGGAATCGAGTTCTTGATGAGTAAAAATAAGATCGATACCTATCAGGGAGTAGGGAGTTTTAAAGATAAAACCCATATTCATATCGCAGTGGCAGAAGGAGATGATGTAACGATAGAAGCAAAAAACACCATTATTGCTACCGGAAGTAAACCGGCAAGTCTTCCGTTTATAGAGATCGACAAAGAACGTATCATCACGTCTACCGAAGCCTTAAAATTGAAAGAAATTCCGAAGCATCTTATCGTGATTGGCGGTGGTGTGATCGGTCTCGAATTGGGGCAGGTATACAAGCGTTTAGGTGCAGAAGTGACTGTGGTAGAATATTTAGACCGAATCATCCCAACAATGGATGGTGCACAGAGTAAAGAGCTTACCAAAGTGCTGAAAAAGTCTAAAATGAAGATCAATACCTCACACAAAGTGAGCGCTGTAGAACGCAAAGGTGACGAGGTGATCGTTAAAGCAACCGATAAAAAAGATAAAGAAGTCGAGTTCAAGGGAGACTATGTTTTGGTTTCTGTTGGGCGTAAAGCATACACAGACGGCTTGAATCTTGATGCTGTTGGTCTAAAAACAGACGATCGAGGTCGTATCGAAGTTGATGAATATTTACAAACTGCTGTAAGCAATATTTACGCGATTGGCGATGTGGTGCGTGGGGCAATGCTTGCGCATAAAGCCGAAGAAGAGGGTGTTTTTGTAGCGGAAACTTTAGCCGGACAAAAACCGCATATCGATTATAACTTGATTCCGGGAGTAGTATATACCTGGCCGGAAGTTGCTTCTGTAGGTAAAACCGAAGAACAGCTTAAAGAAGATGACGTAGCTTACAAATCAGGTCAATTCCCAATGCGTGCTCTAGGGCGCTCTAGAGCTTCAGGAGATATCGATGGCTTTGTAAAGATACTCGCAGATAAAGAGACCGATGAGGTGCTGGGCGTGCATATGGTGGGCGCTCGTGTAGCCGATTTGATCGCTGAAGGTGTTACTGCAATGGAGTTCCGTGCAAGTGCCGAAGATATAGCGATTATGTCACACGCGCATCCTACGTATGCTGAAGCGGTTAAGGAAGCTGCACTCGCAGCAACCGAGGACCGTGCGCTGCATATTTAAAAGAATTATGAAATTTTTAAAAACCCTTTTCAACTGAAAAGGGTTTTTTTGTTGGCGCCGTCAAAGGATAGTATAGCTTGCAGCTTGTCCTTAACGGTATTTACATAAAATACTATGAAAGCGATTTATATAACCCACGCCGGTGGGCCCGAAGTACTTCAGTATAAAGATCACGAACTTCCGCAGCTGCAGCAGCACGAAGTGCAGATCGCAGTCAGAGCTGCCGGAGTCAATCGTAGTGATATCTTGACACGCAACCACCCGGATGCTTATGGAGGAGATACGCCCAAAGCGCAAATCCCCGGTCTGGAAGTGGCTGGCGAAGTGCTTGCTGTGGGGGAGCAGGTCAAAGGGTTTAAGGTGGGGGATGCGGTTTGTGCTTTGGTGCCCGGCGGCGGCTATGCTACACATAGTAATGTAGATGCCCGTCTGTGTCTTCCTGTGCCTGAAGGCCTGAGTTATACCGAAGCCGCAGCACTGCCTGAAGTTGTTTTTACGGTATGGTTTAATGTGTTTCAACAGGCAAAAGCTAAAGAAGGCGAAGGCCTCTTGATTCACGGCGGTACTAGTGGTATTGGGGTGATGGGACTGCAAATCGCTAAAGCTTTAGGATTAAAAACCTTTACCACGGTAGGTTCGCAAGAGAAGCTAGACTTTATAGAGGAACACCAATTGGCCAAAGGCATCAACTATAAAGAAACCGCTTTTGAAGAAGCGTTTAAGAATGATAAGATCGATGTGATCTTAGATATGGTGGGTGGTGATTATACGCAGAAAAATCTTGAATTACTGAATACTAAAGGACGATTGATTCACATTAACGGAATGAAAAGCCTGACTCCACAAATTAATTTATGGACGATGATGAGCAAACAATTGATCCTCTCCGGGAGTTTGTTGAAGCCACAACCCATCATCGTTAAAGAACGTATCGCCGAGGAAGTGAAAGAAAAGGTTTGGCCGTTGTTGGCATCAGGACAGGTCAAGCCAATTGTCCATAAAGTTTTCAAACTAGAAGAAGCGGCCAAGGCTCACCAACTGATGGAAAGCAGTGCTCATATAGGAAAGATCATTTTAGAAAACAGTGCGTCCTAAATACTATGCAGGTAAATACAACAAAACAACATTATGCGATAGCGGTTACTCAGGAGGTCTTAACTAAGAAGCAGTTAAAGGAACTCCTCAAAGCAGCTTGGTTGATCGAAGAAGCAGGAGGTGAGGGATTATTATTTTCTAATCATATTTTAGAAGAATACCTGGATGAAGAATACCGTCACGGTAGGTCGATATTGACCGAAGCAAATGAGCGTTTACAAACCAAATCAAGTGGCGAACGCAAAAAACTCTTGTTAGATTATCAATTGGCACAACAGCCTAAATTTTTAATTCTCGATAATCCTTTTGATGCTTTAGATACTGAAAAGATCAAGTGGTTTAAAGAACAGCTAGAGGCCCTCAAAGAAACCACCTTGCTCATACAAGTCTATCGGCGTGAAGAAGATGTGTTGCCCTATTGTACACAGGGCTTACAGTATCAAGAGGGACATTTTAAGAAGACAGCGCTACCCCGGCAAGATCAAGCGGTAGATCACACTTTAGCGGTTCATCCTATTCCTGAGCCGCTTACTTCCTTTAAAGACATTCCTGAAGAGCTTATTGTATTAAAAGAGGTTTCTGTTTCCTTTGGAGAAAAGCCCGTACTCGACAGCATATCCTGGACGGTGAAGCGCGGCACTTCCTGGCACCTCAAAGGACCTAATGGTTCAGGGAAAACCACCTTGCTTTCTATGATTACCGGGGATAGTACCAAAGGCTATGGGAAGGAATTGTATTTGTTCGGAAGAAAAAAGGGAACAGGAGAGAGCGTCTGGGAGATCAAACAGAAAATAGGGTATTTTACCACAACAATGACCGAACGTTTTGACGGAATGCACGATGTGAAGAATATGATCATTTCGGGCTTATACGATAGTGTGGGACTGTATCAAAAGCCCACTACTTTAGAAATCGCTACTGCCGAAGCCTGGCTTAAAGTCATCGGTCTTACTACTTACAGTACAAAACCCTTCAGATCCCTGACCGAAGTTCAAAAACGCCTGGTCTTGATCGCAAGAGCAATGATCAAACATCCGCCGGTATTGATCTTGGATGAACCTACGGCCGCGTTAGATTCGGCAGGTGCACGCCTTATCGTTTCGCTTATCAATAAAATAAAAGCAGGGAGTAAAACCGCTGTGATCTATGTTTCACATAGAGAAGAGCCCGGACTGAATTTTAAAAACACGATCCTATTTCAGCCTGCAAAAACGGGTTCAAAAGCAGTACTTTCTCGAAAAGACTGAAGTAACAAATAGCTAAAATGCTTAAGTTAATCGTTAAAGTGTTTAAAAGTTAGGCTGAAAAGCGTACATTTGATTGCCCAATGAATTTTAAAAGTACCTTACTTTTAATTTTACCCAACTTAAAACGCTTCTACAATGTCTGATTCTGCATTTGTTAAAAGGGATTTTCATCGTATTCTTTGCGATGATGCTGAGGTCTTTTCCTGGATTTTAAGCAAAGCATCTATTGGAGTATTCTACATCAATTTAGAGCATCAAGAGCGCTTTCATATCACCACTTCTTTTTGGGATACAATAGGCTATAGAAAGCCTGAAAAAGAGGTTGAACTCGATGTATTCTGGGAGGTTCTGGGAGTAGCGGGAAAGAAAACCATTCAAGACCTGATAAACAAAACAAGTTTCAATGAGTTAACAAAAGAGCGTCATTATTTTTCTTTTTCCGACAAAAACAGGAGAATTCTTACGGCAACTTCGCGGCATTTGGTATACACTGACAGCGACGGCAAACGTCATCTTTTTGTGAAATTTATTGCCGATGTTGCTCAAAAGTCCTCATCTGATAACTATTTAAAGAAAATAAAGAAGCTTCGTAAGTTCAATGAGATCTATGAAGAGACTAATGACCTGGCTTGCGTTGGAGGCTGGGAAGTAGATTTGATCAAGAATACCGTTACCTGGACCCGGGTTACCAAAGAAATTCATGGCGTTCCTAAAAAATATAAACCCTGTTTAGAGACCGGCATCAATTTTTATAAAGAAGGAGAAAACCGAAAAAGAATTACAGCGCTTTTTACAAAATGTATGGAGCAAGGGGAGAGTTTTGATGATGAGTTTATCATAATCACTGCCGATGGTAAAGAGAAGTGGGTGCGCAGTATGGGCAAAGCCGAATTTGAGAACGGGGTCTGCATTCGCGTTTACGGTGCTTTTCAAGACATAAGTAATAGGAAAAAACACCAGCTCGCTAGAGAAAAAGCAGAAAATCGGTTTACAAAAGTATTTGAGAATTCTTCTATAGGTATTGTTTTAGTAAATCAACAAAGCAATCTGGTGATGGCTAATCCTTCTGCAAGAAGAATTTTCGGTTTAAATCATTTGTCTGAAGAAGAGGTTCTAAAATATACCATAAAAGATGTCCTCCTTCCTGAATACATTCCGCAAGCTTTAGAAAACAGAACAGCACTCTTGTCTGGTAAAATAGACCATTATCAAATGGAGGTAGAGAGCTATCACGGCTCAGGCAAAATCATTTGGTGTAATTTAAGCTGCTCCATGATAACAGAAGCAGAGGCACGGTCTAAATTAGTCATTACGCAGGTAGAAGATATTACGAAAAGAAAAAGTTTAGAACGCAGAGCTTTAGAGAATGCTTCCAAATTTAAAAGGGTTTTTGAATATTCCCCAAATGGAATGGCCCTAGTTGATTTACACGGGAGATGGCGTAGTGTAAATCATAATTTGGCACAAATGATCGGGTACACCAGAGAAGAGTTATTGCAGAAATCTTTGAGCGAGATCACCCATCCTGATGATCGCGAAAATGATGCGCAACTTTTCTCAAAGATCATTACCAAGGAGTTAACCAATTACCAGATCGAAAAGCGTTACTTACATAAAAATGGTTCAGTAGTTCATTGCTTTTTGACGGTTTCAGGCTTATTTGATGAGCACGGAAATGTGCGCTCGCTCATTGGTCAGGTTGTTGACATGACCGACGAAATCCATGCAAAACGGGCATTACAGGAGAGTTTGAATGAGATGCGCGTGATTCTTGATTCGACCACACAGGTGATTATCGTTGAAACCGACCTTGATCACGTTATTAAAAAGTTTAATAAAGGTGCTGAAAATCTTTTAGGCTATGAGGCTGAAGAAGTGATAGGCAAACAAAAGCCGGCTATTTTTCATAAAGACCAGGAAGTTGAAGACTATGCTTTGAAACTGAAAGAAGAATATGGAGAGCAGGTTGACAAACATGATGTTTTTACTTATAAGATCAATAGGGGCGAACTAGAAACCAGTGATTGGACCTATGTTAGAAAGGATGGCACCACATTTCCGGTACAGCTGGTAGTAACGGCCATTAAAGATGATGAAGGCAAAACCACAGGCTATTTAGGCGTTTCGGCAGATATTTCTGCATTGAAAGCGATGGAATACTCCTTGATCAAGGCCAAACAAAAAGCTGAAGCTGCAAACAAATACAAGTCGGAGTTTTTAGCAAATATGAGTCACGAAATCCGAACGCCTTTAAACGGTGTAATTGGTTTTGCCGATATTTTGATGAAGTCTCAACTCAATGAGAATCAGCAAAAATACATGGAGACCATTTATGCATCGGCAATTTCACTGCTCGATCTGATCAATGATATTTTAGACTTCTCTAAGATCGAAGCTGGTAAATTGAGTCTAAGCGAAGAGCGAGTGAATATCACAGAGCTTTGTGGCCGATCGGTGGAAATGATCAAACATGAGGCGTATCAAAAGAATATTGAAGTATTGCTCAACATTCCGCGAAAGATCGATCAATTTATCATTGCAGACGGTTTGCGCTTGCGACAGATCTTAATCAACTTGTTGAGTAATGCCGTAAAATTTACACACGACGGTGAGATCGAACTTAAGGTTGAAGAGCAAAATAGCGCGTTACATCCTAATAAAAAACAATTTACGTTCTCCTTAAGAGATACCGGGATTGGGATTTCAGAACAAAATCTTCAAGAGATCTTTAAAGCCTTTAATCAAGGTGACGCTTCTACGACGCGTAAATATGGCGGTACCGGACTCGGACTCACCATAAGCAACAGATTGTTGCAATTGATGGAAAGTAAACTCGAGGTGAGAAGTACTTTAGGCGTAGGAACGACTTTCTCTTTTACTGTAGATTTTGAAACCGATAGTTCTATAAGTCGAGCCGCCAGACCGTTTAAAGATATCAAACGCGCCCTGATCGTAGATGATAACACCAACAATCGTGTCATCCTAGAAGAAATGTTGAGCGAACGCAGTATAGAAACGGTTCATGCCGCAAATGGTATCGATGCGCTTGAGCTATTGCAGCAGGATACAAATTTTGATATCGCCATTGTAGATTACAATATGCCGTATTTGAATGGTCTTGATTTAATTCAACATTTTAGGGAAGATTTAAATATAGACAAAGAACAATTACCGGTTATATTATTACACAGTTCTGAAGAAGATACCGAGATCAACGGGAGAACCAAAGCTTTAGGCGTAGCCGGAAAACTGGTGAAACCTGCTTTGCGTAATGATCTTTTTGAAACTATAGATCGTTTGGATGAATCAGATCACGGGCAGCTAGAAGAGGCGCAAGAGACGACAGATCTAAGCAACGGAACTCTTAGCATTCTAGTTGCAGAAGACAATCCGGTAAACAAGTTCTTAACCAAAACCATTCTCAACAAGATCACCGCAAACGCCACTATTATTGAAGCAGATGATGGGGCTCAGGCCGTTGAAGTCTATAAGAATCAGCAGTTAGATTTTATTTTCATGGATATTCAAATGCCGGTAATGAGCGGTTATGAAGCTACTCAGGAAATAAGAAAATTAGAACCACACGGAGATCACATACCCATTATTGCGCTTACAGCTAGAGCCTTAAAAGGAGAGCACGAGAAATGTGTAGCAAGTGGAATGGACGGATATATAGCCAAACCTTTGGTTCTTGAAGACCTTAAAAAGGTGCTGCAAGAGCATTTGAATAATGAAAAACTAAGCGTATCTTAAAACAAGCGAAACAAGCTTAAAACTTTGAACGAACGAAAAAAACATATAGTCCTTGTAGATGCAGATGCGCTGGCACAAGCGAGATTCAACACTTTTTTTTCTAAAAGTGAGGTGGAGGTCAACAGCTTTGCTTCGGCGATGGGAGCCATTCAACACATCAAGCAGTCTGGCGAGCCAGATCTTTTGTTGATCGAAGAGAACGTTAAACCTCTAGGGGCTATTCAGACGTTGAATTATTTGAAAGAACAAGTTAATTTTAAGGGATCTGTCATGTTAATCACTAATTCGGAGTCCTTAGTTTCAAAAAGTGCAGATTTTGTAAGATTTTTGAGTAAACCTTTTAAAAATGAAGACATTGGCTTTGTAAAGACATTTTTGCAGCTTCCTTGTTCTCCTGAAGAACCTGAAGAACAAATCTACAGCCTCAATTATCTTATAGAGCTCTCTGATGGTGATGCTGAGTTCATTAGAGAGAGTATCAGCATTTTTAAGGATTCTGTAACGCCACGTCTGGAAGAAATGCTTCAATTTTATAAAGAGGAAGCTTACGAGGAGGTGAGCAAGGTTGCACATAGTTTAAAGCCTTCTTTTGAAATGCTGCAAAACAGCAAGGCTGCACAATTGAGTAATGAATTGGCTCACAAAATTACAGGAACAGCGATGTTTCCACTTATAAATGAATTGATAGAAGAACACAAAAAAATGCAGGAAGCTTTAAAAGATGATTTTCCTGAAGTGTACAGCGTATGAGTAAAAGAATCTTGGTCATAGAAGATAACCCCATGGTCGTAAAATCTTTAGAGTTTAAGCTAAAGAAGGATGGATACACGGTTGTCTTGGCTGAAGATGGCCGCGTGGCTATGCAGTTGCTCAAAGACCAGGAGTTTGATTTAGTGCTTACCGATTTAATGTTACCTTTTGTAAATGGAAACGAAATAATAGAACATATAAAAAACGTGAACCAAGAGGTTCCTATCATAGTATTGTCTACCTCAACACAAGAAGACATTATAACTGATGCCTTTGAGATGGGCGTCGACGATTTTATAACCAAACCTTTTAGCCCTAGTGAGTTGTCGCTACGTGTTAAAAGAACACTAGCTAAGTAACACTTTTAAAATCCTTACGTATAAGAAAACATAAACCTTCATCTAACCCCGACTCCCCAAGTCACAAATGAATTTATTACTATGCCTACGCTTTATTTTAATCTGGAAGATTGGTCTTTGATCCTAAAGATCAATTTAATCCTCAGTTTGATTTTTTCTTGTATAGCACTGTTTTTTGTAAGTTTAGTGCTGTATTTGCGTATACTTAAAAATATCAAGGAGTCGCACAGAAAACATTTAGAGGCCAGGTTTATAGATTTTGTCAATGCGTTTCTTTTTGATGAAACCATTAATAAGAGTAAAGCTTTAGGCGATTTTAAGTACAGCTATATAAAGTCTTCCTATGACCATAAAATCTTGATCAAGCAGATTTTAATTTTTGATGAAAACTTAAAAGGAGAGTCCAGCTTACTCATCAAAGAGATTTTTTATGGCTTAGGTTTATATAAATTTCTATTGGAAGATCTACAGGGGTATCGATGGTATTACAAAGCACGGGCAATGTTTGCGTTTTCTAAATTGGGTATTGAAGTTCCCGAGAACTATGTATACCCTTTATTACAGTCCAAACGGGTAGAACTTCGACAACACGCTATTTTGTACTTTTTAAACACTTCAAAAACAGATCCTCTGGTTTTTCTTGATAATTTGGAAGGACGCTTGACCCTGTGGCAACAAGTGCTGATTGAAAATAGCCTGAAAAGCTTTGAAGTAGAGATTCCTGATTTTGCGCGCTGGCTCGACCATCACGAAGATAGTATTGTCGTTTTTTGTATTAAAATGATCTTGAGTTTTAATCAATTTCAGAATATACCCTTGTTGGTAGATTGCTTAGATCACGATGCGGAAGAGGTGAGATATCAGGCTATTCAGTCTTTGCAAACCATGGAAGTTTCTGAAGCCTTACAGTTAATGCTTACTCATTTTCCTGAAGAAACTGCACAGAATAAACGCAGTATTTTATACGCTATAAAAAAGATGGGTACCTATAAAGATCTGCAGACTTTGGTTCCGCATATTCACAAGGAAGATGAAAATTTACAAGTTGATTTTTATAAAATCTCCCGCTGTTTTGAAGATCAAATCCCGGTAAAAAGCATTTTAAATATTGAAACTTTATCAAAAGATTGGGAAGATTTTCAAGAGTATTCAATGCAACAAAGTATTGGGGCTTAAGCAGGCTGTTTTCAATGAAAGTTGCTTATCTTTTCTAAAAATTGAACAACTTGCAACTTAACGCAACCGCTATCATAGAAGTTTTTAGTGTCCTGTTTTTGATCTATGGATTGATCATCATTTCGGGATATATTTTTTCTGCATTTTTTTCAATCTTCGAAATTCGGGATTATAAACGTAGAAATAACTTTCAGGACGACGCAGCCCTTTTGCAGTCGGCCAATTTACCTGCGATTTCCGTATTGGCTCCTGCCTATAATGAAGAAGCAAATCTTGTTGAAAACATACGCTCGCTGTTGACGTTAAACTATCCTTCCTTTGAGATAGTGATCATAAATGATGGGAGTAAAGACAATTCGCTACAAAAGCTCATAACTACTTTTCAACTCGAAGAGCAAGAGCCTATTCATTATAATCACGTAGCAACAAAAAAATTAAAGGGAATTTATAAGTCTAAAATTAAGGCCTATAAAAACCTTAGGGTCATCGATAAGGAGAATGGAGGTAAAGCCGACGCTTTGAATATGGGGATCAACTGTTGCATACACGATGTGATCTGCTGTATTGATGTAGATTGTGTTTTAGAGCGCAACTCGCTTTTAAAGCTCATAAGACCCTTTTTGAACAATACAAAACGCGTGATCGCCAGTGGCGGAATCATTCGCGTGGCAAATAATTGTATCATAGAAGATGGACGAATCATCGAAGTGCGTCTCCCGCGAACGTTTCTAGGGAAGGCACAGATCTTAGAATATTTTAGAGCTTTTTTGATGGGGAGAATGGCCTGGTCACGGGTTGATGGTTTGTTGCTTATCTCTGGAGCTTTTGGGATGTTTGACAAACAAACGGTTATTGAAGCCGGGGGCTATAACCACAATACGGTGGGCGAAGACATGGAGTTGCTCGTGCGTATGCGTAGGGTTATGCGTGAACAAGGAATCCCCTATAAGGTGGGTTTTGTTCCCGATCCTTTATGTTGGACCGAAGTGCCAGAGAGCACCCAAGTCTTACGCCGGCAACGCAATCGCTGGGCGCGGGGAACAGTAGAGACCTTAATGCTGCACAAGAAAATGCTCTTCAATCCCAAATATGGAGTTTTAGGATTATTGAGCACACCGTACTGGATGTTTTTTGAGTGGTTTGCGCCAATTATCGAGTTTATCGGAATTCTATTTTTTATCGTTCTTATGCTTCTTGGAAAGATAAATTTTCAGGTATTTATGATCTTTTTCATTGTGATCTATACCTTTTCTATACTATTTTCGATCACAGCGATCTTTTTTGAAGAATACTCTTTTCAGCAGTATAAAAAGCCAAAATATATGTTTATGCTCATATTTACGGCTTTATTAGAACCTATCCTGTATCACCCTATTGTTATGTGGGCGGCAGTTAAAGGAAATATTGATTTAATTCGCGGAAAAAAATCCTGGGGAGAAATGTCTCGCGCAGGATTGGGAAATTCCGGTAAAACTTAAAAAAATAAGAATCATGCCCCATTTGTACCAAACTTTTAAAGCTGTTATTCTGGCTGTTTTCTTGGTTTCGTTTGCCGCTGTGGCACAGGAACAGGAGTATACTACAGATGAACTTTACACACAAGCGCGCAATGCTGCTTTTGAAGAAGATGATTACCCTAAGGCGATCGCACTCTTAAAGGCGGCGCTTAAAAAAAGTCCCGATTATCTGGAAGTACGCGTATTTCTAGGTCGAATTTATACCTACTCAGACAGTTTACCTCAAGCGCGAATGGCTTTTGAAGAAGTATTGGCTAAAGAAAAAGGACACGAGGAAGCGAGTTTTGCCTACGGAAATCTGGAATTTTGGAACGATAATTCTGAAGCAGCGCTGAAAGTTGTAAATAAGGGATTAGACTATCATCCTGAATCTGAAAATTTAGGGCTTTTAAAAGCAAAAGTGTTAAGAGATCTGGAAGCTTATGAAGAAGCCACGGCCACGCTGCAGGGGCTTTTAGAACAAAACCCGAAACTCGATCAGGCACGCAGTTTATTGAGCAGTATCAATAGCGCAACCGCTAAGAACGCTGTAGGTCTCAACTATGAATTTGTTTATTTTGATGAACGATTTGATGATCCGTGGCATTTGGCTGCGCTTGACTATATCAGGCAAACCAAGCTGGGCTCTGTCGCTGCACGTATTAATTTTGCCAACCGATTCAGGACTGATGCGCTTCAGTTTGAGGTAGATGCTTACCCCAGAATATCAGACGTGTTTTATACCTATGTAAACCTTGGTATATCTAGCGATAGCGGGATTTTTCCGCAGTATCGTGCAGGGTTTTCTTTGTTTTCAAACCTTCCGGCTTCTTTTGAAGCAGACGCGGGATTTAGATATTTGGCTTTTGACGATGACACGTTTGTGTATACCTTGGGCTTGGGGAAATACTATAAAAACTATTGGTTCAACTTCAGAACCTATTTGACGCCTTCAGACAGTGCGTTATCACAATCCTATGCGCTTACGGTGCGGTATTATTTTGGGGGTGCAGATGATTTTATTGGTGCAAGAATCGGTACAGGAATCTCTCCGGATGATAATGCCAATAGTGCACTTTTTAACGGGGCCACGATCACGCGTTTGCGCTCTAATAACCTGACCTTGTTTTACAGGAAGCTGTTGGGTGCAACTCACGTCTTGACAGCTCAGGCGGGGCTTGAAGATCAGGAATATGCAGCAGATAGCAGTGGGCTTCAGTTCTCTGTAAGTGTGGGCTTTATTAAACGTTTCTAATTATGTGGCAAAAAGCGCTCAGAATCATTTTGCTCCTAGTCGTTCTAGCACCACTAGTATCGTTTCTTTCCTGGTATTTTACGCCAAAAAAATACCTTACAGCCGCTATAATCGACAAAACGGTTTTTAATACAGACGGTCAGGAACACATCTCTTTTCACTGGGTGTTAAATCACAACCGCTTTATGAAAAGTGGTTCTGAAGCCTATGAAGTGGAGCGTGACTATTTTGGTTTTTTCCCAAAAAAAGATACAGCATATGCTATCAAAGGGATCGAGCGTTTTCCTGCTGAAGCATTAAGCTTATTAAGCGATGATTCAGATATGCTGTATATCACAGATACCTATGGGATTTACAAGCAAGAGTGGTATGCTAATTACAGTAAAAGACCAGGGGTTTTATACGGTGGATTGAGTGAAAAGGATATCAATTTCATCAAACAGATGAAGGCAAAGCAAAAGCCGGTTATCGCAGAATTTAACTGTTTGGCCAGTCCGACTCCAAAACCTATTAGAGCAGCGTTTGAAGCATTATACCATGTGCGTTTCACAGGCTGGAGTGGTCGTTATTTTGATTCTTTAGATGAAAATGTGAATCAAGAACTGCCTTCTTGGATTTTAACCAATTACAAAAATAACCACAACGGGAATTGGCCATTTACCAAAGATGGCGTCGTTTTGGTTAACGATGATTCGGGTACAGTGGTTATTCTAGAAAACGAAACCCATCTCAACAATCCGTTGCCTTTTGTTTATGCTACTGCAGCAGGACAAGAGCGCTTTGACCTGCCCGAAAAAGAAAAGTATCCTTTTTGGTTTGAAATTATGGAAAGTGATACGCAGGTGAATACAACCTATGCCAGTTACCAACTCGCAACCAACACGGCAGGAGTACAGGAGTTAAAAAAATATGGAATACCCAATACCTTCCCGGCAGTTATTAACCATAGTGATTCAGATTATGATTTTTACTATTTAGCCGGCGATTTTAGTGATAATCCTATAGGTTTTACGACTTCTTATTTTAAAGGAATCGGTTTGCTGAAAAGCTTTTTTTACAACGCTAACGAACCTTCAGATCGCGGTGGGTTTTTCTTCAATTTCTACAAACCCTTGGTCACTCAGATCTTAAGTGAAACTTACGATCAAATGTAGCCGTATTTTTAGTGCGCATATCGGGTGACCAAACTGTCAGGAACTAAAGGACTTCCGTTGGCTATTTGTTGATTTCGTTTTTTAAACTCTGAAAAAGCAGTTAGTAATTCTTCTTTTTTTACTTCATCGGTAATAGCTTCCTCATATAGGTTGGGATACAGCTTGTACAATTGATTACCATTTAAGTGATAGGTTTCAGAAACAAAATCGATCAGGTCTGTTTTGGTTTGCATCAATGGGATTTGATGGATGTTTCTAAAGGTACTCGAAGTGTCAAGTCCTTTACTCAAAAAGCTGGTTTGCTTGGGTAATGGGATCCCGTGCGTTGCATTTAAGTATCTCAAAATACTGGGAGCCACGTCAAAATGTGAGGAGATCGCAGCTATTTCTTTTGTTTTTTGAAGTAGAGGCGAATAGATGATGAGTGGCACATGATAACGGTCGATCTTAGTGCTCAATGGAATTTCAGGAATGCGATGATCTCCGGTTATTACAAAAATGGTATTATCATAATCTGTGCGCTTACGGTAGCGCTCAAATAGCCTTTTTAAAGAGGCGTCAGCATAAAGCACGGTCGCAAATTCTTCTTTAAAATTTTGTCGTTGCGTTTGTTGTTCAGCACTCAGATTTAAGCGCTGCAGTTGATTTTCAAAAAGCTTGTTATACCGTTCTTGATCATTCACTCTAAATGGGTTGTGCGTGCTTACCGTCAATATGACGTCAAGACGCGGTGCGGCAAGAGTATCGTCTGTACTTTTATCTAAATAAAACTCGTACAGTTCCTCATCGCCATATCCCCAGGTAAAGCCGCCAACCTCCGGGAGTTTTGCAAAAGTTTCAGGAAATGATGCTTCGTCAAAGATACGTGCTGTTTTATTCAAGTCGAGATATCCACTCATATTATCAAAACCGGCATCACCACCATAAAAGAAGCTGCTCTGATAGCCGTTTTTCTCAAGAACGTTAAGCAATGAGAGCTGATTAGGCATTTTATCCTGAAGCGCCAAAAATCCATTTTCAGCAAAAGGTGCCGATCCTAAAAGGGAAGGAAGCACAGCAAACGTGCGTCCTCCATTGCTCAAGAAGTTTTTAAAATACAGGCTTTGTTTTGACAGACTGTCTAAAAAAGGAGTGAAATTTCCCAAGTAGGCTTCTTCGTTTGTAAAAGCCCTGCCCAGTCCTTCAACAATGATAAAAACCATATTGGGTTTTCTGGATTTCTTTTCAAAAAACGGACTCAAAACATCGGTGGTTTCTGCTTTATGAAGAAAAGGATAAGCAGTAGCGGTATATTCAAATTTGCCTTGTTGGGCAATACGGCGCTCTAATAGATCAAAGTAATTTTCAGCATAAATATCGGGCTTATAGGTGGTTTGTGTAAGGTAATCTTCTGCAGCCTTAAAAAAGTGTTGTGTTTTATTCGTAACGAGATTGTTGGTAAAGTCTTGCTCATACTGTGGCCTGAGATTAGGAAAACCGTCAAACATAAACACGATACCCGCGATTAAAACCAGAGCTCCGGCTGGTATGAAGTTGATGCTCAGTTTCGGACGTAAAAAGACCAATCCGGCAATGATCAAAGCGACAAAACCAAGAAATAAAAGAACAGTTCCTAAAGCCAAAACACCAGAGGCGCCTACCGTTTGTGTAATATCTTCCAGCGAATATCCAAAAAGATCAGAGCCTAAAAGGACCAGTGCTGTTTTATGGTAATAGATAAACAGCAAATTGCAACTGAAGAAAAGCACCCAAATTATATTGAAAACAATTTTAGCTCCCCGTAGGCTGATAAAGCTTATGATGAGGAATAAAATATACGCAGGAAAAATAGCAGATAACCAGAAAAGTACATCGATTATAAAACCTTTGTAAAGCAGCTCAAAAAAGCCAACAGGTAATTTTTGTGAAGTTTGAAAAAGAAAGAGTTCTATAATTCTAGAAAACAAAATTCCGAGAAATAGAAAAAGTGCAAAACCCGAAAATTCATTCAAATTTTTTTTAAGGGTGGTCATCTTTTTATCAGGTTGTTCTGGATTCATACGGTTGCGATCTGGGTTACAGGGCTAAAGTCTGTCTGCTTTATTGGCGCCGCCAAAGGATTTAATACTGCGTCCCGATAATTATCGGGATGCCTCGAAATTGAAAATTCGTTTTCAACCAATGCCTCATGGGCCTGCCTTTGTCGTCAGACAGGCTTGGCCTGAGGTAGTTTATTCAGCAGTTTCAAGTTATAAAGTTAAATCCATTTTTTTGATAAAAAGCTGGCCCTTAACGATAACTTTTACACGGAGCTATATTTTTGATTACCTTTGTAATTAATATGAAACACGTATCAAAACAAATAATGGCAGTGTTGATGGCTTTCGTAGTACTTTGTACGACGATGTCCTTTACTGTGAATATGCATTATTGTGGCGATACTTTAGTGGATTATGCATTAGTTCAAAAAGCAAAATCTTGCGGGATGGAGCTAAGCATTCCTAACGAAAATGCAGGATGCGATCTTCAGATTGTAAAAAAATCGTGTTGTCAAGATAAATCAGTTACCGCTAAAGGTCACGACGATCTTAAACCCAGCTTTACTTCTATAGATCTAGAGCAACAGGTTTTTATTACCTCTTTTTTCTATTCCTACGCAGCGCTGTTTACACCGCAAACGGTGACTCCAAAAGCGTATAGAAACTACACACCTCCGTTACTCGTCAGGGATGTTCAGACTCTGGATGAGGTTTATTTAATTTGATAATGTATGCTTAGGTTCTTTGAGCCTGAATCTTAGTTGTTTCGCATCCGCGGAAGAACAGCTTGTACTTCAGTTTTTAGACTGAAAAAATAGCGTTTCATAACATACATTTCATCTTATGCTCAACAAAAGCATTAAATTTTTTATCGAAAATAAGCTGGTAGCTTTTTTACTCTTGGCTCTTATATTGGGCTGGGGGATTGCTACGGCACCCTTTAATTGGGATACGGTCCCGACAGCTGTCGGGATTCCACGTGATCCTGTTGCAGTAGATGCCATTCCGGATATTGGAGAAAATCAGCAAATCGTATTTACCCAATGGCAAGGCCGTTCTCCTCAAGATATTGAAGACCAGATTTCGTACCCGTTGACGTCTGCCTTGCTTGGGATTCCCGGGGTGAAAACGATACGCAGTTCGTCGATGTTTGGCTTTTCAAGTATCTACATCATTTTTGAAGAAGACATCGAATTTTACTGGAGCCGCAGTCGCATTTTAGAGAAGCTCAACTCGCTGCCTTCCGGTTTACTACCGGACGGTGTTAACCCAACTCTGGGACCTGACGCTACAGGATTGGGCCAAATCTATTGGTATACTTTAGAAGGACGCGATGCAGCTGGTAATGTGACCGGCGGCTGGGACTTGCAGGAATTGCGCAGCATTCAGGATTATTATGTGAAATATGGTCTGGCTTCTGCTGGAGGTGTTTCCGAAGTAGCTTCCATTGGAGGTTATGTTCAGGAATATCAAATCGATGTAAATCCAGAATTATTGAAGCAGTACGGTATAAGCCTCGATGCTTTGGTCAAAGCGGTAAAGTCGAGTAATGAAGATGTAGGAGCACAAACTTTAGAGATCAATAAGGCGGAGTACCTGGTACGCGGTTTAGGCTACATCAAGTCTATTGCAGATATAGAAAATGCCGTGATCACCGCTCAAGAGTATACGTCTATTCGCGTTAAAGATGTGGCTCAAGTGAGCTTAGGACCTGCGCCACGACGCGGAATTCTTGATAAAGAAGGCGCAGAGGTGGTAGGCGGAGTTGTCGTTGCGCGCTATGGCGCCAACCCTATGGAAGTCATCACCAATGTCAAAGCGAAGATCCAGGAAATTAGTGGTGGGCTGCCTTCAAAAACACTTGCAGATGGGCGAAAATCCCAGTTAACGATCGTTCCGTTTTACGATCGCACACAACTTATTCATGAGACTCTAGGTACGCTTGATGAAGCACTCACGATGGAGATTCTTATCACTATTCTTGTGATCGTGGTGATGATTTTCAACTTGAGAGCTTCCGTCTTGATCTCCGGATTATTACCGGTCGCTGTTTTGATGGTGTTTGTAGCGATGAAGCTCTTTGAGGTAGATGCCAATATTGTTGCTCTTTCAGGTATCGCTATTGCCATCGGGACGATGGTAGATGTAGGCGTCATCTTGACTGAAAATATGATCAGGCATTTGGATGAGGAAGTTGGTAAATCCTCAAAACTTCCATTCAATACGATTATTTATAATGCTACTGCTTAGGTTTCCGGAGCGATCGTTACGGCCGTGCTTACTACGATCATCAGTTTTATCCCGGTATTTACGATGGTGGGAGCAGAAGGTAAATTGTTTCGACCGCTTGCATTTACGAAAACCGCAGCATTAACGGCTTCACTGGTCATTGCACTTTTTCTCATTCCGCCTTTTGCCGCTTTAATTTTTAGAAAGCGCAGCTTTAAAAAGACCACCGCGAGAACACTTAATGCCCTTCTCATTGTTTTAGGTGTTATAGCGATTTTCTACGGAGTTTGGTTAGGCTTGCTATTGATCGCTTTTGGAGCACTTTATTTTTTACGCGCAGCGAAAGCGCTTCCTTTCAACAATTTAAAAAATGCCGAAGGTATACTGACCGTCGTAGCCATCGCAATTCTGTTGGCAACCTATTGGCGCCCATTAGGATTCAACCGAAGCATCCTCATCAACTTTATTTTTGTAGCGCTTTTATGTGCAGCATTTTTTGGTGCATTTTGGCTGTTGCGTCGTTTTTACGAACGTATCTTAGGCTGGGCATTGGCCAATCGAATTGTGTTTTTAAGCATTCCGCTTGGCTTATTGATTTCCGGCGGATTTATACTTTCTAATGCGGGTAAAGAGTTTATGCCGGCGCTTAATGAAGGTACTTTTCTACTAATGCCTACTTCTTTACCGCACGCCGGTGTAGAAGAAAATAAACGCGTGTTACAACAGCTTGATATGGCTGTGGCGAGTATCCCGGAGATTGAAACTGTGGTGGGAAAAGCCGGAAGAACCGAGTCGGCACTCGATCCTGCACCTTTATCGATGTACGAGAATATCATTCAATACAAACCCGAATATATGCTGAATACCGCCGGTAAAAAGCAACGGTATCAAGTGGATGAGGCGGGCTATTTTGTATTGAAAGCAGGAGGAAAAACCTCTAATCCAAATTCTACTGAAGTTGATGAAGGTTCTGTAAGTAATAGAAGTTTTCCGGTTAAAGCTGAAGCTTTGATCGAAGATGAAGATGGGGAATATTACCGCAATTGGCGTCCTGAGGTTCAGTCTCCTGATGATATTTGGAATGAGATAGCTCGGGTTTCTAAACTTCCGGGAGTGACTTCTGCGCCTAAACTTCAACCTATAGAAACGCGGCTTGTGATGTTGCAAACAGGAATGCGTGCCCCTATGGGGATCAAAGTAAAAGGACAGGATTTAAAACAGATCGAGGCTTTTGGTTTTCAGCTTGAAAAACTTTTAAAGCAAACCGAAGGCGTCAAACAAGAGGCTGTTTTTGCAGATCGCATCGTGGGTAAACCTTATTTACTCATCGACATCAAACGCGATCGATTGGCACGTTATGGTATTAGCATTGCAGATGTGCAGCAGGTTCTTGAAGTTGCTGTAGGCGGAATGCCTATTACCCAAACCGTAGAAGGTCGTGAGCGGTATTCAGTGCGGGTGCGCTATCCTAGAGAGCTTCGTGAAAACCCCGATGATCTTAAGAAAATTTATGTTCCGGTTTCCGGTGGGAGTCCGGTGCCATTGGGCGAACTTGTAGATATCCGTTATGAGCAAGGTCCACAGGTGATCAAAAGTGAAGATACCTTTCTGGTAGGTTATGTGTTATTTGATAAACTCGATGGTTATGCTGAAGTAGATGTGGTAGAAAATGCACAGGCAGTGCTTCAGTCAAAGATAGACTCCGGGGAGTTGGTGGTTCCGCAAGGGATCAGTTATCAATTTACCGGTACTTATGAGAACCAATTGCGTGCTGAAAAAACTTTAGCTGTAGTAGTTCCTCTAGCTTTAATCATCATTTTCCTGATCCTTTATTTTCAGTTTAAATCGGTAACAACTTCCTTAATGGTCTTTACAGGAATCGCAGTGGCTTTCGCCGGAGGCTTTATTATGCTCTGGTTATACGGTCAAGATTGGTTCTTAAACTTCGACTTTTTTGGTGCGAACCTCAGGGACTTATTCAATATGAAAACCATAAATCTGAGTGTAGCGGTTTGGGTTGGTTTTATTGCACTTTTTGGAATCGCGACCGATGATGGGGTTGTGATGGCCACTTATCTTACCCAGACTTTTGATGCTGAAAAACCAAAGGACAAAAAACAAATACGTCTCGCTACGCTTAAGGCTGCCGGTAAACGCATACGACCATGTTTGATGACAACGGTAACCACAATTTTGGCATTATTGCCGGTATTGACGTCTACAGGACGGGGAAGTGATATTATGATCCCGATGGCGATACCCGTTTTTGGCGGGATGATCATTGACGTGACTTCGTACTTTATAGTTCCCGTGTTGTACAGCTGGAAAAAAGAATTAGCACTTAAAAACCATGAATAGGAGAATCAACATAGCGATCGCAATAGTATTAGGCTTCACCGCTGTGGCGCCTGCTCAGGATTTGAGCGGTTATATAGCAGAAGCTGAAACCAACAATCCGGAAGTTCAGGCGTATGAATTGCGTTATTCGATCGCGCAAGAAAAGGTGAATGAAGTGAATACCCTTCCGGATACCGAGTTTGGTGTGGGGTATTTTGTGAGTACGCCAGAAACTCGTGTTGGCGCACAGCGCGCGCGTTTTTCGGTGAAGCAAATGTTGCCTTGGTTTGGCACTATAGCAAAACGTGAAAAGTATCAAGATGCTTTGGTAGAAACAGAATATCTCGAGTATGTGATCGCAAAGCGGAAGCTGGGCCTGGCGGTCGCTCAAGGCTATTACAAATTGTATACTATAGAAGCCCAAAGCAAAGTTGTGCAGCAAAATGTGGAGCTGCTCGAGCGCTACAAGGAATTAGCATTGAATGCAGTGGAAGTCGCAAAGGCTTCGGCGGTAGATGTGCTGAAACTCGAGATGCGTCAAAACGAATTGAAAGCGCAGCAGCAAATTCTTGAAGAGCGACGTGTCGCTGCAGAAATTCAGTTTAAGAACACCTTGAACACAGCTTCAGAAGGAAGGATTCTGGTTGTTGATAGTCTATCTATTCCGACGGAAGATGCGCAGATTAATCCAGATGATCTTTCAGCGAATCCTGAGCTTTTGAAGTATGATAAATTGTATGAAAGCGTCACACAAGCTGAAATTTTAAACCGTCAGGAAGCTTCGCCAAAATGGGGTGTAGGCTTAGATTATATTCCGGTTTCTGAACGTACTGATATGTTTCCGGCAGATAATGGTAAGGATATCGTGATGCCTATGGTTTCGGTTTCGGTGCCTATTTTCAATTCCAAATACAAATCGGTTTCTCGCCAAAATGAGTTGCGACAGCAAGAGCTGGATGCGCAAAAAGCGCAACGATTGAACACCTTAAAAAATCTTTTAGCAGAAGCTAAACAGAATAAAAATACGGCGCGTATTAATTTTAATACCCAAAAACAAAATATAGCTCAGGCACAAGATGCTGAAGAGATTCTGCTTAAAAGCTACGAGACCGGCAGCATCGATTTTAACGACGTGCTTGATATACAAGAATTACAATTAGAATTTCAATTAAAACAATTACAGGCTGTTCAAAACTACTATGAGCAGGCTGCTTTAATCAATTATTTAACTAATATCTAAAACAATGAAAGAGACTGTAAAATTTATGAGTGTCGCCGTTTTGGCATTAACCTTAGCTTCTTGTGGGGATGATAAAAAATCAGATAAGGATGCTGAAGTTGAACTAGAAATGGATCATGCTATGGATGAATCTATGGAAATGGACGAGATGGATGAAATGGGCGAAATGAACCACGCAACTTCTGAAAAAACTTCAGAAGCTATGAATGAAGATACTGCGGCATTAGCGTTTACTGATGAAAATGCCATGGCAGTTTGGAAAGCTTACAATGCGGTACGTGAAGCTTTGGTCGCTACTGATGCAGCAAAAGCGAAACAAGAAGCAGCACAACTGGCAATGATTTTTGACGAAGATAATGCCAAGCTAAAAGCAATGGCTGAAGGAATCGCAAAGACCGAAGATGTTGCAGCACAACGCGAAGCTTTTTCCAAATTTTCGAATGCTGTTGAAGCTTATTTTAAAAGTACGATCAACGCAGGAACACTGTATAAGCAGCATTGCCCAATGGCCTTTAGTGGCGAAGGAGCAGATTGGTTTTCTAACGAGTCGGCGATCAAGAACCCTTATTTTGGAGATAAAATGCTGAACTGTGGTTCTGTAACAGCAACGATAACGCAATAAATACAAGCTTATGACTGACTTTTTTAACCAATGGGGCGAGGCAGCCTACACCACGGCAGGATTTTTTTGGATGGCACTTTGGGCGTTTGCGCTGGGCTATATCATAAGCAGTATGATACAGATCTTTGTCACCGAAAAGAAAATGCAAAAAACAATGGGAGGCAAGGAGACCAAAGGTGTTCTGCTGGGAACCTTTTTTGGGTTTATCAGCAGTTCGTGCAGCTTTGCGGCGCTGGCTTCCACCAAATCTCTGTTTAAAAAAGGAGCAAGTTTTGTATCGAGTATTGCCTTTTTATTGGCATCGACTAATCTGGTTATTGAACTCGGGATTATCATTTCTATCTTTCTGGGTTGGCAATTTGTGGTTGGAGAATATGTGGGAGGTATTTTGCTTATTCTGTTGAGCTGGATCTTAATCCGTTTGATCAATCCGAAAAAGCTCATTGAGCAAGCGCGTAAAAACCTGGGTGATACTGAAGCCGATGAGGATTCAGGTTCCAAATCCTGGAAACAAAAAATGAAGTCTGAAGAAAGCTGGGCAAAAGTTTCTAAGCAATACGGAATGGAGTGGAAGATGGTTTGGAAAGACGTAACCGTGGGCTTCACAATTGCCGGTATCGTGGCAGCTTTTGTTCCTGATGCGTGGTTTCAAACCTTGTTTATCGGCTCAGGAAATGGGAATACCGACTTTAGTTTTCTGGAAATCTTAGAGCACATCATCGTAGGTCCGGTCGCAGCATTCATCACTTTTATCGGTTCTATGGGGAATATTCCGCTGGCAGCATTGCTTTTTGGAAAAGGGGTGAGCTTTGCCGGCGTAATGGCGTTTATTTTCAGCGATCTGGTGGTGTTTCCTATTTTGAGAATCAACGCCAAATACTACGGCTGGAAGATGTCGTTGTTTATTCTGTTTTTATTGTTCACCGCACTGGTGGGAGCCTCTTTGATCTTGCATTATGGTTTTGATCTTTTGAGTATGCTTCCAGATCCTTCGCAGGTTACGGTTCAAGATTCAGAATACTTCAAGATCAATTACACGTTTTTCTTGAATCTCGCTTTTCTAGCTGTTTCAGGATACCTGATCTATCTGGGCTTTTTTAAGCGGAAGGATCTTATGCATATGAAAGAAATGGCACCTAAAAGCAAGACTTTGGAGAGCACATTAAAGTATGCCGCGTTCCTTTGTTATCTCTGGCTAGCCGGAGGTTTAATCGTAAAGTTTTTTGTCTAGCGACGACCTTATTTACAAACAAATAGTAAAATGAAACATACCTATCATATACACGGAATGAGTTGTAATGGCTGCCGAAACCACGTCGAGCAGATCTTGGCAAAGGTGGATGGTGTTCAATCGGTGAGCGTTGATCTGGAAAATGCTGAAGCGACTATCGAGATGCACGAGCATATTCCTTTAGAAACTTTTCAAAAAGCACTTGCGGAAGATGGAGGTGGGTATAGTATTCATATGCCGGCTTCAGAAGATGAAGCTATGCAACATACCTATCACATTCACGGGATGAGTTGTAATGGCTGCCGAAATCACGTGGAGCAGACTTTAGCGAATGTTGAAGGTGTTCAATCGGTGAGCGTCGATCTGGAAAAAGCTGAAGCTAGCATTACGATGAAAAAGCATATTCCGCTAGCAAGGTTTAAAAAGGCACTTGCAGATGATGGCGGGGCTTATACGATACACAAATCGGGAGCACACGGTCATCAATCAAGCGAGAGCAAAAAGCAAAAAGCCGACACCCAAGGTACCGGTACTTTTTATTGCCCGATGCACTGTGAAGGCGATAAAACCTATGATAAGCCTGGCGATTGCCCGGTTTGCGGGATGGACTTGGTCGAGGAGCAATCGCTTTCAGCCACTTCTGCAGAGCACTATACCTGCCCGATGCATCCTGAGATCGTCGAGGAAGAACCGGGAAGTTGCCCTATTTGCGGGATGGATCTGGTACCTAAAGAACCCGACCTCTCTGCAGAAGAGAAAAGCTATAAGAAGTTGTTGCGCAAGTTTTGGATCGCCTTAGGCTTTACGCTTCCGGTGTTTTTGATCGCGATGAGCGAGATGCTCAACAACAATCCGTTGTATGATCTTATGCCGCTAAAGTATTGGAACTGGGTACAGTTTGGGTTATCGCTTCCTGTCGTTTTTTATGCGACCTGGATGTTCTTTGAACGCGCGTGGCGCTCTGTAAAAACCTGGAATCTCAATATGTTTACACTTATAGGCATAGGTGCCGGGGTCGCGTGGACTTTTAGTGTTTTTGGTTTGCTGGTACCCGATTTCTTTCCGGAGCAATTCAAAACAGAATCAGGCACGGTGCACGTGTATTTTGAAGCGGCAACGGTAATTCTCACTTTGGTATTAATGGGGCAAGTTTTAGAAGCTCGTGCGCACAGTAAAACCAATTCGGCGGTAAAAGAATTGTTGAAACTAGCACCTAATAAAGCCATTCAGGTGATTGATGGAGAAGAACACGAGGTCGCTATAGATTCCATAGAAAAAGGAGCGATTTTAAGGGTGAAGCCAGGGGCTAAAATTCCGGTAGACGGTAAAATAACCCAAGGCGAAACTTCTATAGACGAATCGATGATCACCGGTGAGCCGATTCCGGTTTCTAAAAACGAAGGCGACAGCGTGAGTAGCGGGACCATCAATGGTAACCAATCTTTTTTGATGGAAGCTGAAAAAATAGGGGGAGAAACCTTGCTTTCTCAAATTATTGAGATGGTCAATAAAGCCAGTCGCAGTCAGGCACCCATCCAAAAATTAGCAGATAGAATTTCAGGATATTTTGTCCCTATTGTGGTTGGAGTTTCGATCATCACGTTTATTCTATGGGCGATTTTTGGTCCGCAACCGGTTTATGTTTATGCCTTGATCAATGCGATTGCGGTCTTGATCATCGCGTGCCCTTGTGCTTTAGGACTGGCAACGCCTATGTCTGTAATGGTAGGTGTAGGTAAAGGAGCGCAAAACGGAGTACTGATCAAAAATGCCGAAGCCCTCGAGAAAATGAATGCGATAGATACACTCATCGTGGACAAAACCGGTACGCTAACCGAGGGAAAACCTTCAGTTGAAAAAATTGGTGCTGTACACCATAGTTCAGAAACTGAAGTTTTAAACTATATCGCTGCGCTCAATGCCTTGAGTGAACATCCTTTGGCAGAAGCGACCCTGCGTTATGCTGAAGAAAAAAACATAACTATTTCTAAAGCTGAAGATTTTAATGCAGTTACCGGAAAGGGAGTAACCGGAAGCCTTGAAGGTAAAAAAGTTGCTTTAGGCAATAAAAAAATGATGGAAGAAGCTTCAGCAAAGTTGGATGCGGTTTTGGAAAAAGAAGCCTTAAGCGAACAACAAAAGGGAAAAACGGTTTCCTTTTTAGCTGTTGATAATGAGGTTCTGGGGTATGTGGTGATATCTGATAAGATCAAAGCGACGAGTAAAAAGGCTATTCAAAGCTTAAAAGAAAAAGGAATCTCCGTAATCATGCTCACCGGTGATAACGAAGATACCGCACGCGCCGTGGCTAACGAACTTGATCTAACCGATTTTAAAGCAGGAATGCTTCCGCAGGATAAACAAGCAGAAGTTGCTCGGTTGCAACAAGAAGGAAAACACGTGGCAATGGTTGGTGATGGCATCAATGATGCGCCGGCCTTGGCGCAAAGCAATGTAGGGATCGCAATGGGCACGGGAACTGATGTCGCTATAGAAAGTGCCGCGATCACGCTGGTAAAAGGCGATTTGCACGGTATTGTAAAAGCCAAAAATCTAAGCGATGCCGTGATGCGTAATATCAAGCAAAATTTATTTTTTGCACTGGTCTACAATTCCATTGGTGTACCGGTGGCGGCGGGAGTATTATATCCGTTTTTTGGGATTTTACTATCGCCAATGATTGCTGCATTGGCGATGAGTTTTAGTTCGGTTTCAGTAATTGCAAATGCGTTACGACTGCGCGCAAAATCTTTAGAATAAGTATTGATGGGAAAAATTAGAGTACGTAAACAGCTTAGAAAAGCCCATCGGTATTTGGGGCTCTTTATCGGGATTCAATTCATCCTGTGGACGGTGAGTGGCTTGTATTTCAGTTGGACAGATATCGATGAAATTCACGGGGATCATTTACGCAAACCGGCAGCACCGGTAGCCTTTGAGAATTTGGTAAGTCCATCTGCGTTAGATTCAACTTTAAGGATCCGTTCAGTTGCACTGCGAGAGATCAATGCTACACCGTATTATTGGGTGAATGATAGTCTTTTGTACAACGCCCAGACCGGAGAGCAAAAGGAAGAAATTACCGAGGAAGAAGCCCTAAGTATTGCTTCAAAGCATATGGCAGATCATCTGGAAGTTGCAGACGTTACGCATATAACTTCCGCAGGAAAACATCACGAGTATCGCGAGCGCTTGTTGCCGGCGTATGTGGTGCGTTATAAAGGCGACGATGCGATTAAAGCCTACATTTCTACAAAAGATGGGGCGTTTCAAACGGTGCGACATCGCGACTGGCGTTGGTTTGACTTTCTCTGGATGACGCACACCATGGATTATGAAAGTCGTGATGATATTAATAATTGGCTTTTACGCGCATTTTCAGTTTTGGGATTGATAACCGTTTTGAGCGGATTTGTGCTTTGGTATATTAGTTCGCCAACTTTAAGAAAGCTGAAGAAAAAGCGAAAATAGATTTAAACTTTTTTGATGATGAATAAATCAATTGTATACATAGTATTGGCTGCGATCGTAGGTCTGGGATTGGGATATGTCTTATTCAATGCTGCGGAAGAACAACAGGATACGGCTGAAGAATCCCATAATCATGAGAATGCCTCTCAAATGTGGACCTGCTCAATGCATCCACAAATTATGCGTGAAGAACCCGGTGATTGCCCTATTTGCGGGATGGATCTAATTCCTGCAGAAAGTAGTAGCGATGGACTTACCGCAAATCAGTTTAAAATGACTGAGAATGCTCTGGCGCTGGCCAATATTCAAACTACGGTGGTTGGCACTAGTGATGCTGTTTCAGAGGCGCTTACTTTGTCGGGTAAAATAGCCGTGAATGAAGATGAGACTGCAACCCAGCCGGCACATTTTGACGGTCGGGTAGAACGCTTATTGGTTTCTTCAGTAGGGCAGGAGGTGCGTAAAGGACAAGAAGTTGCGACTATTTATTCGCCGGAATTGGTAGCGGCTCAACAAGAATTGTTTACTGCAGCAAAGCTAAAAGGCGCTCAACCTAAATTATATGCAGCAGTGCGTAAGAAGTTTAAAAACTGGATGATCTCTGATGCGCTTTTAGACCAAATTGAAGAGACCGGAAAAACGGTGACTAGATTTCCTATTTATGCAAGCTTTTCTGGAGTGGTGAGTGAAATTTCGGTTAACGAGGGGGCACACGTGATGGACGGAAATCCCATTTTTAAAATAGCCGACCTGAGTACGGTTTGGGCTGAATTTGATGCTTATGAAAGTCAGATCAATCAGCTTAAAAAGGGACAAAGCATACGCATTAGCAGCAATGCCTATCCCAACAAAATATTTGATGCGGAAATCTCATTTATTGATCCGGTTTTAGATACCCAATCACGTACAGTTACCGTGCGTGCAACTTTAAATAATGCTGAAGATCTATTAAAGCCCGGAATGTTTGTAGAAGCAAAAGTAACCGGTGTGTCTAATAAGAATTCAGGTTTAATGGTTCCTGCTTCTGCGGTGATGTGGACGGGCGAACGCTCGCTAGTTTATGTAAAGCCTAATGCGAATGCATCTATTTTTGAAATGCGAGAGGTCACCTTGGGTGAGAAAATAGGCGATAGTTATAGTATTGTTTCAGGATTAAGCAACGGAGAGGAAATCGTTACCAATGGAACCTTTACCGTAGATGCAGCAGCACAATTGAGCGGAAAAAAATCGATGATGAATGCTACCTCTGAAGGTACTTCAACTGAGGAGATGAATACAATGAGAATGCAATTACCAAAGGATTTTCAAAGTCAACTGAAAAATGTAGTACCAAATTATTTGACCTTAAAAGATGCTTTTGTGGCCTCAGAAGTTGAACACATTAGTAGTGCAGCAGCAAATTTACAGGTAGAGCTTCAATCTGTAGAAAATCAAGATTTGGAGGGAATGGTAAAATCTCATTTTGAGATGATTCAGCAAAAGCTCAAGGCGATTTCGGCGTCAGAGACTTTAGAAGAACAGCGTGCAGCGTTTGTTATTTTGAATGAAAATATGGTTGTTTTAGTAAATAATATTTCGGGAATTGCACCTGATTTGTATGTGCAAAGTTGCCCAATGGCAAATAACAGCAAGGGTGCGGTCTGGTTGAGTTCTTCTTCGGAAATACGTAATCCTTATTACGGAGATGCGATGCTCACCTGCGGAAGTGTGATAGATACTTTAGGTTTGTAAATTTATTGGCACCACCAAAGGTTTTAATACCCCGTCCCGATAATTATCGGCATGCCTCGAAATTGAAAATTCGTTTTCAACCAATGCCTTATGGGCCTGCCTTTGTCGGCTCTTAGGTTTGTAAAATGATTTTGAATTAATTTTCCAAAAGAAAAGGATGGGTGAACTTT
>NZ_JAYMEI010000025.1:0-30964 GCF_037029365.1 Leeuwenhoekiella sp. CH_XMU1409-2
CGGCTATAGTAACCTTAACCTGCTCTTTTGTTCTTTCTGATTAATGCTATAATTTAAACAGAATCAAACTTAAGATGACTATAGATGGTGTTGCCCATAGTTATTAATTATTTTGCATTTCACGAATTGCTTTTTTCCTTTCTCGAATAATTACTTTCCGTTCTTTTTTTGTTTCGTAAGTCAGTAATGGTGTCCAATCAATTCTGTCATCACTTACGAGCCAATCCATATAATTTTTTTGAAATTCTTTAATTCCATTACTTTTTATATATGGCAAATAATATTCAATCAAATTAGCATTCTTTTCGCAAAAGTCTAATGTGCAATTTTGGATTTCAGTAACTCTTGCATAAGGCATTCCTTCAATACGGTCAGCCATAATTATTGCAATTTCTCCTTTGTTTAAAATTCGATCGTGGCATTCCGATTTAGTACTGGTCAAAGTTTGATCAGTAAAAAATTCCGCAAGAGTTGGTAATATCCGCCAGCCATATTCAATCAGTTTTTCGGCTTGTTCTGTATTAGTTAATTCTTTTGAGTTTTCAATTTTTGAAATTCCGTCCAATAGATTTTCAATTTCAGATTTTGATTGTGAGAAACCAAAATTTGATATTAAAACTCCAATTATTAAAGTCAGACGGATTTTTTTCATAATTATGGGAACGGTCTCCTATAACCGTCAGTTACGGGTTAATATGTGTTAATTTTCGGTTTGCAACTGATGTTAGCAAACGTTTTTTGTTTGTAATTATTCGTTTGGATATTCCTTTTATCAGTCTTTCTTTTTTTCCAAAATTTCCAAGAAAATGTTCCCATTTCAGAAATTGTTATCCAATCATTATTTTCATTCATTTCTTGGTATTCCCACTTAAATTCTTTTCCATTTGAGATGTGCGCGACAATTCTACCAGTTCCTGTTAGTGAGTTCACAATTAAATTCAAATATTCTTCTATATTTTCGGAAGATTCATAACAATGTATATGATGTCCAGAATTTCCGAAAAAAATTGTGCTTTCTGTTGAGTCAATTATCATTTTAATCCCAAATCCATTGGAATCATTAGGCTCAATATTCAGAATATTTTTCTTCTCAAGGCTGTATTTCAATTCAGGTATTCTCTTTGTGAGAAAGTTTATTATATTTTCAGAATCGATTTTCATCAAATGTTTGCTAACGGCAGTCTGTCTCAAAACTACCTGTTTATATTTTAAAAGTAGTTGAGGTGATTGCGATATGCAATAGTCCCTAATCTACCTTAAATAACGCATTCCAAAACGAACTAAAACTCACAGTACGTTGACTTAAATGGTGACAGTTTGGTAGACGCAGTGTTTATATCAGATACAGGGTTATGCTGCTATACAGGCTGTACCGGCCACACGAAGGCTCGTTATTGGCATACCTACTTATTAAAGTCGGTTATCTATATAGGTTAAAGGAATAGTCAAATTTAATTCTTCTCCATGCCTATAATAATAGTCAAAATCGGGTAACACTTTTAATATATTAATTAGTTTAAGTTCTAACTTTTTATCATCAACTCCTTTTAGAGAAACAGAGTAATCTTTTTTAGATTTTCCAGTTTTAAAGAGAATTGAAATCCGTTTGTTTTTCAATTTAGTTCTCGTTTCTTGGTCTAAGTGATTATCAATGAAACTCACAATCTCTTTTGGATCTTGAGTGTAAATTGATTTATGATAATTACCAGTTTTAAAAACCTTATTTTCAATTTTTCCTTCTTTAAAAGTTAAATTCCATTCTGACTCATAAATTGGGAATCCTGGACTTTGGCTCATCCAAATCTTTTCTCCTTGTGGAACAAAAAGATCACCAGAGTACCAGTTGGCGAATACCAAATTGCTTTCCACTTTATTAGGAAAGAGTTTGTTTAAATCTATTTTTATACTGTCTTTTTTAAAGTTGAAACTATAAATATTTGACAAGTAGAGCTTATCATTTATAATTTTCCATTCCGCAGTATAATTTTTCAAACAGCCCCAACACTCTGGTTTTACGTTTTGGGTATCAAAAAGTTTGTTTTGGTCAAATTTAGACCAACAGTATAGAGGAAAAGTTTGAATTTGAATGGTATCATTTTTCCAAATTAACAAGTCAGGTTCAGTATAAGGTTGTCCCGCCTTTTGTTGATATTGACAAAGACCAATGTTACTTGATAAAAAAATTATATAAAGGAGTATTCTTTTCATGCTATGCCAACGGTTGTGGTATGAAACGGAGGGCATTTAGAATCACTTAACTGTCCGCCCGAAACGAAGCTTGCTAAGTGCCAAAAACTTGCGGAAACCACTGTCCGCCCTATGTTTTATACCCATTGTTGTAAAACCTTTTTTTCAGAGTATTCTTATTCATTCCAACTTATTAAAATCCGTTTAAGATTTTCCGCTTTAAATAGATAGAATAGTGTCCAAAGGAGCATCCAAATTACGAATGCTAAAAAGAAGAATACAAAATTCAGTCCGTCATATTCTAAATCCAGGTATACGAATAAAATGGTCATAATTATTGCTCCAATAAAATTGTAAAGAGTAGCATTTTTTAAACTCATTTCTATAAGCCCAGTTAAGAAATTCCAGCCAACTAATCTATCCGTTATTTTTATTTTTTCTGGGTCAGAAAAGTCAATTATTATTCTTTGAGCAAAGTCCAATTTGACTATTATTTTGTTATTTATCTTTTCAAATTTATAGTCAAACTTATTTAGTGATAGTTCGGTTTTTTCTATTCCCATAATTTTTGGTCAAAATGTTTTACAACTCGTTACATCAGGATAAATATACCTATTATCCCTTTATAATTTTCGGGATAACTGGAACTTTAGTTCCAGTTTATCCAATTTGATCACTCCCCCCTTCCCTAGCCTCCAAATAGTAAAAAACAAGGTTTCTAGAGGTTTAATGGCAGTTTGCTTCGTATGAACTTCGGTATTTTCCCATTTTTTAAAAACAGCTGCACATAAGATTCTAAACCTGTCGTTTATCGACTCAAAGCAACCCCGAACGTGACCCGAACAAGACTCGAACGAGACCCGAAGCAAACCCCCAGAAATTTCGGACTTATATGTAACAATGTGCAAACTAATGCAAAAGCGTGCAAGACCGTGCAAGCCTATGCAGGTACCATTGATTTTTTGTAAGGGATTTCGGGTTAAGGTTTAAAAGGAGGTCGTTAAGCTTACGTTGATTGCTGATGGGTTAAGAAGTGATGCACACGCGATAGCAATCGCGCGGCAACCTGTTTTTAGATTGCGTTGATCGCCCAGACATTGCTTAAAGAACTATTTATTTCTATTCTTGTGACTCTTAGTCTTACGCTAACCTCTCAAGTCTCAAGTCTAACATCTCCCTAATGCCTACTGCAAACTGACACTGCCAACTCTTTTCTTTTCCGTATTTAAAATTTCTACCCTCATGTTTCCATCTAGTATTTTCTCTTTGTTCTATTTTCTTTTGTCTCACTTCTCAAGTCTAAAATCTAACGTCTCATTACTGCCTACTCCAAACTGCCACTGCCAACTGTTTTATCTATTCAAGCTATATCCTCAAGATTGTTTATTATTGTAAGCATCTTAAAATACACCTATGAGCAATCAGGATCAGGATCCAAAAAATCAGGAAATCGTTGAAAACAGAGCATTAAACATTTGGGAAGCCTTAATTCCCATTTTTGCATTGGTAGGTATGCTGGCGTATAATGTACTGGTGTTTGGTGACGATGCCTTAAGCGGTTCTAATCAGTTTATTTTATTATTGGGTGCGGCGGTTGCTGCACTGGTGGGCTTTTTTAATAAAACTTCTTTTGAAACCATGATGGAAGAAGTTGCCCAGAACATCAAATCTACCGCCGGTGCCATCTTGATCCTGTTGATGGTTGGTGCGCTTGCGGGTACCTGGCTGGTAAGTGGGATCATCCCGACGATGATCTATTACGGACTCCAGATCTTAAATCCGTCTATTTTCTTGGCGGCCTGTGTGGTTATTTGTGCGATCATTTCGGTGGCTACGGGAAGCAGCTGGACGACTTCGGCTACCGTAGGGATTGCTTTGATAGGGATTGCCAATGCTTTGGGCATTTCGTTAGGAATGACCGCCGGAGCTATTCTTTCGGGTGCGTATTTTGGGGACAAACTCTCGCCTTTGAGCGACACCACCAATCTTGCTCCCGCTATGGCAGGAACCGATCTGTTTACCCATATTCAATATATGTTGTTTACCACAGTACCTACGGTAAGCATTACCTTGATCGTCTTTATCATCATTGGCCTCAATATCGAAACCAGCGGTACCGCAGATACTTCGGCGATCCTGGCCTCGATTGATGATGCGTTTACGATCAGTCCGTGGTTGTTTATCGTACCGGCGATCGTCATCTTTATGATCATTAAAAAAACACCGCCTTTGATTGCACTCCTTATCGGTACGATTTTAGGTGGAATCGCTGCGCTTATCTTTCAGCCGGAGATCATCGCCGGTCTGGGTGGAAGCGAGAGCCTTACTTTTGAAAGCGGTTATAAGGGTATTATGAATGCCATTACTGTAGACACCGCCATAGAGACAACCAATGAGAATCTCAACGACCTGTTTGCTGCCAGCGGTATGGCAGGAATGCTAGGCACCATCTGGTTGATCCTTTGCGCGATGACCTTTGGTGGGGTGATGGATGCTATTGGTGCATTATCCCGAATCAGTGCTTTTATGCTGAATCTTTTTGAAAGTACGTTTGGTCTGTTTGCAAGTACAGTAGCCACCTGTATTGGTCTTAACGCCACGGCGAGTGATCAATACCTTGCGATCGTGGTGCCGGGTAAAATGTATGCCAAAGCCTATAAAGACAAAGGACTTGCTCCAGAAAACCTAAGCAGAACGCTAGAAGACAGTGGTACGGTAACTTCGGTGCTTGTACCGTATAACACCTGTGGAGCGTACCAGAGCGGTGTCTTGGGTGTATCGGTAGCAGATTATTTTGTGTATGCGATCTTCAACTGGTTGAGTCCGTTTATGACCTTGATCTTTGCCGCTTTCCGTATCAAAATACGCAGCTTAAAAGAAGCAAAAGCTGCTTAAACGCTTAAAGTTTTTCCGTATTGAAAAAAGTTTAAATCAGTCATTTATCAACCTGATAAAATACAGTAGGTTTAATTAGGTATTTACTATTTTTCAACGCTCGCTTTTAGCACAATCTCAAAAAATCACCGCTTGCCTCCTTTGCATAAGTATTGCTTATACTAAAATAATTTGTTTGCATTTTTTGCGTGCATTTAATGGAATTTCCCTGCTACCTTTGCAGTAGAAATAAATCATTAAAAACAAACAATATGACATTAGTAGGTAAAGAATTTCCAAATCTTGCAGTTGATGCTATGAACGAGATGGGAGATACTTTTAAAGTAAACATTCTCGAAGAAGCAAAAAGCAAAAACAAAAAAGTATTGCTTTTCTGGTATCCAAAAGATTTTACATTCGTATGCCCTACAGAGCTTCACGCTTTTCAAGCAGCGATGGACGAATTTGAAAAACGCAATACTATTGTTATTGGTGCGTCTTGTGATACTCCAGAAGTACACTTCGCTTGGTTAAATACGCCTAAAGATAATGGTGGTATCGAAGGGGTAACGTATCCTATTCTTGCAGATACAAATCGTAATCTGGCAAACCGTTTAGGAATTCTTGACGTGACTAACGAGCGTTATGATGAAGAAAGTGGTGTTTTAACTGTAGATGGAGATAACGTAACCTATAGAGCTACTTATTTGATCGACGAAGAAGGTACTGTATTTCACGAAGGAATCAACCATATGCCGGTAGGTCGTAACGTAAAAGAATTTTTACGCTTGATCGACGCGTATGCACACGTACAGAAAAACGGTGAAGTTTGTCCTGCAAACTGGGAAGAAGGTAAAGATGCAATGAGCGCAAACCGCGACGGTGTAGCTTCTTACTTAGCTTCAAATTAATTTCTTACACCCAACTTCAATTTTTCAAAGAAATTAATAACCCTAAAATTCAATTCTTATGATTCAAGAACTTGATCAAGACAACCTTTCAGAATTAGTTAGCGATAACGAAACTGTTGTGGTTCAATATATGGCAAGCTGGTGCGGAAACTGCAGATTGATGAAACCTAAGTTTAAAAAGCTGGCTTCAGAAAATGAAAATGCTAAGTTTTACTTGGTAGATGCAGAGAAATATCCGGAGAGCCGTAAACTGGCTACGGTAGATAATCTACCCACATTTGCCACATTCAAAAACGGAACTTTTGTTAATCAGGTACAAACTAACAAGTTTGAAAACCTAAAAGAACTCGTAGATGAAGTTACCAGTAATTAAACATTTACAGAAAAACAATAGTGCTGAAGCTTTGCAAAACACCATCGATGTGTTAGAATCGTTTACCGAGCATCGCTCGTGTACCGATAACGATATGGATGTTGTAGGTGAATTGATCACCAATCTATGCGGAGCGGTAGAAATGCACCAAATGATAGCAGATGGAATGTCTGAACGTGATGCAGCAAATGGTTTTGCGCAGAAGGTTCTAGGTTCTATTGACAGATAAACTGCCAAAGGGCGAGCAGTGAGACACAGATTGAAAATCATTTTGATTGGCATTCAAGTCTCAAACTAAGATACCCTCCGGTAGAAATAATAAATAATGTAGGTTAGATTTTTTATTGAAAGAGTCCTCAGGTCTATTGATTTGAGGACTTTTTTTATGCACACTATTCCAATCCCACTCTTAAAGCATTCAAATTGTGAATAGCGCTTCAATTTAGCATTCCTTTAATTGTAGGTCCATTTGCTTATAAGTACATTTACTGTTCGATTGTGGGCGATCAACCTAACCTATAGATTCCAAGTTGATCAAACACAAGAGAGGGCCCAAGAATCGGGCAACTAATTTCAATTTAAAAACTATGGCTACTATTACCCTAGGCGGCAATACCACAAAAACTTCTGGAGAACTTCCTGAAGTAGGTACCGCTGCTCCCGACTTTAAACTTGCATCTAAAGATCTATCTCAAGTAAGTCTTGATAATTACAAAGGCAAACGCATTGTGATGAACATTTTCCCGAGTGTAGATACCGGAGTGTGTGCAGCCTCTGTACGACACTTTAATAAGGATGCTGCTGCGCTAGAAGATACTGCAGTATTGTGCATCTCACGCGACCTTCCTTTTGCTCAGGCCCGTTTTTGTGGTGCAGAAGGTCTTGAGAATGTAGAAACCCTATCAGATTTTAAAGATGGAAGCTTTGGTAAAGCCTACGGTTTAGAGATCGCAGACGGTGCATTTGCCGGATTGCACTCGCGTGTTGTGCTTGTGCTTGATGCAGATCACAAAATCATTTATGAAGAGCAAGTTCCAGAAATTGGTCAGGAACCTAATTATGAAGCTGCGCTAAGCGCTCTTAACTAAACTATGACAGACCCGGAAGCCAAAGAACCTTTTGTAATAAATAGAATCAAGGCCTTTAAATATGCTTTTAAAGGCGCTTGGTTGCTTATTAAAAACGAGCCTAGTATTCAGGTGCAGAGTTTTTGTGCGCTTGTGGTAACGGTTTTGGGGTTTGTGTATGAGATCTCTACACTAGAATGGTGCATCCAACTGCTGGCCATTGGTCTGGTATTGGCCGTTGAAGGCCTCAATACCGCTGTAGAAAAAATAGCCGACTTTATTCATCCGGAGTACCATAAAAAAATAGGTGTCATCAAAGATGTTTCGGCGGGAGCGGTAACCTTTGCCGCTGTAATTGCGGCACTTATTGGTTTTATCATCTATATACCTAAACTGTTCTAAAATTTTATAAGTTTAGTACCGTTTGATATTTGTACTTTTACGCGCTAATCAATTCGTGTTAATTGAAAGGCGCTTAACTACACGTGTTAAGTGTAGGGTATACAGGCAGTTGTCACCGCAAGCTGTATACGCTATAAATGTTAAACAAAAATGTGTGTTGCTAGGTTTTAAAACCTGAGGGGCGCGACTATAGAGTTTAAGCTTAGAATGGCCAGAAAAAAGACGAAAACTAAAACAAAATCCAAAACGACCAAGCAGTCCAAAAAGATCTCTTGGGTACTGTCTAAACAACAAAAAATAGTACTGGGAAGTTTTCTATTTCTCTTAGGACTTGCCTTGTTGTTTTCGTTCATCTCTTATTTTTTCAGTTGGCAGGCAGATCAAAGCACGCTTAGTGAACTTAGCGATCGCAGTGTCGAGTCGCAAAACTGGCTGAATAAATTTGGTGCTGCACTTGGCGACGTGTTCATTTACCAAGGTTTTGGCCTGGCGGCGTTTACCCTGGCCATCCTGGTCACCCTTTCCGGATTTTACTATTTCTTTGATAAACCCCGAAAAAAACTTCAGGGCTTTTGGTTTTGGGGCATTATCGTGATGTTATGGTTTGCTACGTTTTTAGGCTTCTTTGCAGAGACCAATCCGTTGCTGGGCGGTATGGTAGGCTTCGAACTCAATGATTTCCTTCAGGATTTTATAGGGCTTATCGGTACGATTCTCGTGCTTGCCTTTGTAGCCATCGTTTATTTTGCCATCAGACTCAAGCTGACTCCCGAACATATTGGGCAGTTTTTCGCAAAGCGGAAACAAGCCATTGCTTCTGAATTCAATAGGAGTGATGACGAAGGCAACGAGTTTGTAGACACGGCTTTTGACAAAGACAATATCGAATTACCTCAGGAAGAAGTTGAAGAAACACCAGAAGAGCCGCAACTCAAAACCACTCCTACCCCAACAGAAACACCGGTAAAGCAGGAAACAGAGACCAAGGAAACTCCTAAGGCTACTGAAGACGATGATTTTGAAATAGAAATTGAAGAGACGGTTGAAGAAGAGGAAGTCGTTGAAAATCTAAGCACCAAACTCGTACAGGATTTTGGAGAATTCGATCCTACGCTAGAGTTGAGCAACTACCGCTTCCCTACCATAGAATTGCTTAAAGATTATACCAAAGGCCAAAGCATCACGGTAGATCAGGAAGAGCTTGAAGAAAATAAAAATCGTATTGTAGATACGCTTAAAAACTACAAGATAGACATTGCGCACATTAAAGCGACCGTAGGGCCTACAGTAACCCTGTATGAGATCGTACCGGAAGCCGGAGTGCGTATTTCAAAGATCAAGAACCTGGAGGATGATATTGCGCTTTCACTTGCCGCATTAGGAATACGTATCATCGCTCCGATTCCGGGTAAAGGAACCATTGGTATCGAAGTGCCTAACAAAAATGCCCGAATCGTTTCTATGCGTTCGGCGATCGCTTCGCCTAAGTTTCAAAATGCCGAAATGGAATTACCACTTACTTTAGGAAAAACCATATCTAACGAGACCTTTGTGGTTGACCTGGCAAAAATGCCCCACTTGCTTATGGCGGGTGCAACCGGTCAAGGTAAATCGGTAGGTTTGAATGCGATTCTTACGTCGTTATTGTATAAAAAGCATCCTGCGGAAGTAAAATTTGTATTGGTAGATCCTAAAAAAGTAGAGCTTACCTTATTCAATAAAATTGAACGGCATTATCTGGCTAAGCTTCCAGATTCTGAAGATGCGATCATTACCGACAATACCAAAGTGATCAATACGCTCAATTCGTTATGTATCGAGATGGATAAACGCTACGATCTGTTGAAAGATGCTATGGCGCGTAACATTAAAGAATATAACGCTAAGTTTAAAAAACGTAAACTAAATCCTAATGACGGGCATAAGTTCTTACCCTACATCGTTCTGGTCATAGATGAGTTTGCCGATTTAATTATGACTGCCGGGAAAGAGGTTGAAACCCCTATTGCGCGTCTTGCGCAGCTTGCGCGTGCAATTGGGATCCACTTGATTGTTGCTACGCAGCGACCTTCGGTAAATGTGATCACGGGTATTATTAAAGCCAACTTCCCTGCCAGAATTGCCTTTAGGGTGACATCAAAGATCGACTCACGTACCATTCTTGACAGTCAGGGTGCCGACCAATTAATAGGGCGTGGAGATATGCTGTATACCCAGGGAAACAACCTGATACGCGTGCAATGTGCGTTTGTTGACACGCCCGAAGTAGAAAAGATCACTGACTTTATAGGGGCTCAAAAGGCGTATCCTGAAGCGCACCAGCTTCCGGAATACGTGGGAGAAGAAGGTGGCACAAGTCTTGATATAGATGCAAGCGACCGCGATGCCTTGTTTATGGATGCTGCCGAAGTTATTGTCACAGCGCAACAAGGAAGTGCGTCTTTATTACAACGTAAACTGAAATTGGGATACAATCGTGCCGGTAGAATTATAGATCAACTTGAGGCTGCCGGTATTGTAGGACCTTTTGAAGGTAGTAAAGCCAGACAAGTACTCGTGGCCGATATGAATGCCTTACATCAACAATTAAATAATGAGTAACATGAACTTTTCAAAAATAAAATACATCACCCTGCTTGTAGTAGCTGTGTTAAGCACTTCATCGCTTTTTGCTCAGGACGCAAAAGCTAAAAAACTTCTAGACGAGGTTTCGGCAAAAGTGAAGAGCTACGACAATATGTTTATCGATTTTAAATACGGCTTATCTAATGAGGCTGCGGGAATCAATCAAGAAACCCGTGGAGATGTCACCCTTGACGGTGATAAGTACAAACTGAATTTGATGGGTACGATGCAAATGTACGACGGTAAAAAACTGTATACCATCGTACCTGAAGATGAAGAGATCACCATCTCTACCCAAAATCCGGGAGACGATGATGCCATCACGCCTTCAAAAATGCTAACCTTCTTTAACGAAGGATACACCTATAAATGGGATATTGAGCAGAATGTGAGCGGTCGTAAAATTCAGTATGTAAAGTTGGTTCCTATGGACTCTAACAGTGAGTTGAAATCTGCTTTACTCGGTATCGATGCGCAAACCAAGCACATCTACCGCCTGATTATGACCCAAAACAACGGGAGTAAGATCACCATCACGGTCAACACTTTTAAGACCGATCAACCTTTACCCGGTAACCTGTTTACATTTGATGCTTCAAAATATTCAGATTACTACATCAATGAATTAGACTAGGCTCCTTTTGAAAATACTAGACCGGTACATACTACTTACCTTCATCAAGAATTTCTTAAGCACGTTCATCATCCTGATGTTCATCTTTGTGCTGCAAACCGTTTGGCTCTATATCAAAGAGCTTGCCGGTAAAGATCTTGATCTGGTCATCATTGTCAAATTCTTACTCTACTTCTCCCCGCGTCTGGTCACACTGGTACTGCCGCTTACGGTATTGCTCACCAGTATTATGACCTTTGGGAATTTTGCAGAGAACTATGAGTTTGCCGCGATGAAGTCTACCGGGATCTCCTTGCAGCGGGCCATGCGCAGTCTTACGGTTTTTATTCTTGGGCTTGCAGTAACCTCGTTTTTGTTTGCCAATTATGTGATTCCGGCAGCAGAGTTTGAATCGCTCAACCTACGGCGGAATATCGCTCAGGTAAAGCCAGCAATGGCGATCACTAAAGGACAATACAACACTATTGGTGAGGATTATGTGATGAAGGTAGCCGATAAACAAGGGGAAAAAGGACAGTTTTTAAAAGATGTCATCATCTACCAAAAAGACCCGAGCCGCGTAGGAAACTATACGGTGATCAAAGCCCGTGAAGGCGAACTCATAAGTGCCGAAGGAGATAATGTGCTTTCTTTAAAACTTATTGACGGAAATTATTATGATGAAGTTGAACAGAAGGATTTTAGAAAACAGAAACGCGAACCTTTTGTAAAGAGTTATTTTGAAACCTACACCATCAATATCGACTTGTCTGAGCTTGATAATGTAGATATGGAAGAAAAAAGTATCGACAATGCCTATACGATGCTTACCGTAAAGCAGCTTAACGATACACTGGCTGACATTTCAAAGAATTACAACACCTACTTGGCTTCGCTAGGAAAAGGTCAGGTACGCGACCTGCAGTTGCGTAAGTTAGATTCATCCTATTTAAAAAATATTCCCAGAGACACTACTCGTGTTTTAAAAGAGGATCTCATAGAGAACTTTGAGTTTTCTGAACAGATCCAGGTATTAGATTATGCTAAAACCACGGTAAAAAACAACGTCACTTCGATCAAGAATCGTAAAACCGACAATGGTATCAAAGTGAAAACGCTAAGCAAATACGAGATCGCTTTGCATGAAAAATTCGTTCTGGCTTTTGGTTGTATCATTCTGTTTTTTGTGGGTGCTCCCTTAGGGGCGATCATTAGAAAAGGTGGTCTGGGGCTTCCTATTGTGATCGGGGTAGTTCTTTTTCTCACCTACCACTTTATAGGGATTTTTGCCAAAAACAGTGCCGAAGACGGCAGTGTCGCTGCTTGGTTGGCTAGTTGGTTAAGCACCTTGATCCTTTTTCCGCTAGGCGTTTATTTAACGTACAGGGCTACCACAGACCAAGGCTTGTTTGATCTGGACGGTTTTCTAGATCCTGTTAAGAAGTTATTTCAGAAGAAAAAAGATCAGGAAGTACATCCTGAACAACCGCTTATCGACTTTGACCTTACCAATTCGGAAAAAGCGATTCTGAAGACCAAAACCAAACGTGAACTTGAAGATATTGTAGCCAATTATGAGCAATATGGCTATTCAGAAAAATTCAAAGACGCCGCCGAAACATTGCTCAAAACCTTTACCTAGAAACAGGCTTTAAGGCTACATTTAGATTTTAAGACTAAGCTAAATCGTATCTTTACCTTTCAAAATAAACCACCTCAGGTGTAAGCCTACAAGGTGTTTTTTGAGAACAAATTTTTAATTTTGATGCAAGCCACCGGAGTAGTATACGCTTTGGCGGTGCCAATAAAAAGCTACTATGACAGCGCAAACGCTTACCCAAGAAATACAACTCAATACCATTCCTGAAGCGATCGAAGATATCAAGAAAGGGAAAGTTATTATTGTTGTAGATGATGAAGATCGTGAGAATGAAGGTGATTTTCTGGCCGCCTCAGAGATGGTAACGGCAGAAACTATCAACTTTATGGCGACACACGGGCGAGGCCTTATTTGTGCTCCTATCACCGAAGAACGCTGTAAAGAGCTGAAGCTTGAAATGATGGTAGGCACTAACAGTGATCCAATGGAAACGGCGTTTACCGTTTCGGTAGATTTAAAAGGTCACGGGGTCACTACGGGAATCAGTGCTTTAGACCGCGCAAAAGCGGTGAAAGCCTTTACCAATCCCGATATGAAACCTTGGGATTTTACAAAACCCGGACATATTTTTCCGCTGAAAGCTAAAGAAGGCGGAGTGTTGCGACGAACAGGGCATACCGAAGCTGCTATTGATTTTGCCCGCCTTGCCGGCTTTGCACCTGCCGGAGTGATCGTAGAGGTGATGAATGAAGACGGAACGATGGCACGCTTGCCACAACTGGCAAAGATCGCTAAGAAGTTTGATTTGAAAATTGTCTCTATAGCAGATCTTGTGGCTTATCGCATGCAACACGATTCGCTTATTGTCAAAAAGGAAGACTTTACAATAGACACGCACTATGGTGAATTTAGATTGCGCGCCTATCAACAAACGACCAATGATCAAATTCATATCGCATTGACTAAAGGTACTTGGGTTAATGATGAACCGGTACTGGTGCGTGTGAATTCGACCTTTGTCAATAATGATATTCTGAGCACACTTACCGAACAGCCCGACACCAAACTCGATAAAATATTTGAGGTGATCAATCAAGAAGGAAAAGGCGCTGTGGTTTTTATCAATCAGGAGAATTTTGCCAGCAAGCTGCTGTACCGTCTTGCTGAGCTTAAAGAGCGCCAGGAAAGTGGTCGTAAAATGAGTTCGCCTGCAAAAATGGATCTTAAAGACTTTGGGATTGGCGCTCAGATTTTACACGATCTGGGGATTTCTAAGATCAAATTACTATCTAATAGTGAAGAGCATAAACGCGTAGGAATGATAGGTTACGGCCTGGAGATCGCAGACCGCGTAGGCTATTAAAACATTCTTTTTCAAACAATTCTGTCACGAGGCTTCTCTTTTTTCGTATTTTGAATATAGTCTATTCAAAAAATGAACTTATGAGAACAGGTTACGCTTCAGTTTTAACGATTTTTTTCTTCGGAAGTTTTGCTCACGCACAGCTAAAATCACAAATGCATCTCACTACTGCTGATTCTTTGTTTCAGGCGCAGCCTTTCCAACTGAATCAACAAGGCTTTTCGCTTTCAGAGCTCGACGCTTTTGAGGACCAACTTAAACCGCTTGACAGCATTCAGCTATCACCTAATGGTTTTGCTCCCTTAATGCCCATTTTAAAGCCTGATGATTCCTTTGAATACAAAATGCAGTATCTGGATCGTAATGACCCGTATCAATATTCAATGCCCATTTTAGAGCCAATAATGATCAAAAGATATTACCAATCATAGATGAATGATGGTTTCCTTCTGTGGTCTGCGTACCTTTTTAAAGTCGGCAAACATATCATCTTGTGCTCTATAGCCTACCGGTAACACCAATGCAGAAGCCAGATTGTGTTTTTTCAGCTCAAGAATTTCGTCAAATTTTTCGGGCTCAAAACCTTCCATAGGGCAGGCATCAATCTCCTCCAAGGCACATACGGTCAATAAATTTCCCAAAGTCAGATAAGCCTGACGTATCGCCCATTCACGAGTATCTGATTTTGGCTGATTGTCAAACTTCTGCTCCAGCATCTCTCTAAAAGGCTTTAAGATCGCATCTGGAGTTTCACGAACCTCTTTTACGCGGTCAAAATAATTGGTTACAAAAGGAGCTTCTACCTTGCGTTCTACACAGATGATCAACACGTGAGAAGCATCAAGCACCTGACTTTGGTTCATTGCAGCTTCTTTTAGACGCTGCTGCAGGGCTTTATCAGAAACCACCACCATACGCACCGGTTGTAGTCCGTAAGAAGTTGCAGTGAGATTGAAGGCTTCCTTTAAAATATCTAGTTTTTCTTCGGTAAGCAATTTATCTGCATCAAATTTTTTGGTCGCATAGCGCCATTTAAGGCTTGAGATCACATCCATGGTCGTTCTAATTTTGTACAAAGATAGTTGGTTAATACTACCTATGATTTATAGAAAGCTAAGGAATTCTTATATAATCATTACCAAAGCATTTGGTAAGAGTTTCACAATTATTTTCAATTAAAGTTACACGTTATGCGGTATAGATTACGTTTGCATTAAAACAAATGATAAGTTTACACGAATAATGATGCACTGACTTTGATTTATGCGGTTTAACAAATTACTTGCTTTACGTATTGTACGCTACCTTATTTTACTGGGGTTTTTGGGTTTATTGCTTACCACCTACCTCGCCTATCACATCAATAAGGAAACCGAAGCTTACATTTATGACCGTGTAGAGGAGCTGCCCTCAACCTACACCGCGCTGGTCTTGGGTGCAAGTGTACGGCGCAATGGCGAGCTTTCTACGATGTTAAGAGACCGGGTAGAATCGGCCCTGTTGCTGTATAACAAAGGAAAGATTAAACGCTTTTTGGTTTCTGGTGATAATCGTACCACCAATTATAACGAACCCGTTGCAATGAAAAAATACCTTTTGGAGCGTGGCGTCCCTGAAGAAGATATTTTTATGGATTTTGCCGGTTTTGATACCTATGACTCTGTATATCGTGCCTCGTATATTTTTGAAGTAGACAGCGCTATTGTCGTGTCGCAGCGTTTTCATCTCCCACGTGCCGTTTATATCGCACGCTCGATGGGCTTAAATTTTTACGGGTATAACGGTGATCGTCGGGAATATGAGCTGGAATCCCGTAACCGTTTTAGAGAAGTTGCTGCAAATGTAAAAGCCTGGATCGAACTTTTGATCAACAAAGAGCCTCATTTTAAAGGAGATAAAATTCCGATTACAGGAAAAAATAATTAAGCTGAAAATTCCTTAAAAAAGTGTGTTGTCAATCTAAAAAAACTTTCTATATTTGCACCCGCAATCAGCAAATAGCTGATGAGACACTCAAGGAGAAATGGCAGAGTGGTCGAATGCGGCGGTCTTGAAAACCGTTGAGGGTCACACCTCCGGGGGTTCGAATCCCTCTTTCTCCGCTAGGGATTAACTAAATTCCACCAAATGCCTGTAAACTAAATGTTTACAGGCATTTTTACTTTTCATTGAAATCAATTAAAATGGTTTAAAAGCAAATAAAAAGGGCTGCTATCGGTGCTGTTTTTACAACTTCAAAAGCAGCACCGAATTAGTCAAAAGATATTGTTTTACAGATTGTTACAATAATTTATTGCTTTTATTTGATTAACTTTATTGAGAACTTTAAAGCAGCACCAATGCAAACTACATTCTCAATATTATTTTATCCCAAAGGTAGCAATACGAATAAGCAAGGTTTAGTGCCTATTTACGCACGCATTACAGTCAATGGTAAGCGAAGCGAATTTAGTACCAAACGGAGGATCAATATCTCTAAATGGAATTCGGAAGCAGGTAAAATGAAAGGAACCACTAATGACGTACGAGACTTTAATCGATACCTGAACTCTATTCGAGCAAAAATAAATAGTCATTATAATAGACTTCTTGAACTTGAAGAAACCATTACTTCTGAAAAACTTAAATATTTGTATTTAGGAAAAAGTATTACTCCTAAAATGCTTCTCGCCATTTTTCAAGACCATAACCATAAGATTGAGCAACTAGAGGGTAAAGAGTATGCTTCTGGCACTATAGAGCGTTATAAGACCGCTAAAAAGCATATCCAAGAGTATATAAAGTTGGAATATAACGTCTCAGACATCCCCGTAAAAGATGTAGACCATGAATTTATCACCGGATTTGAGCATTATTTGAAAACAGAACGCAATTGCGCTCATAATACCGCTATAAAATACATCACCAATTTTAAAAAAATCATTCGCATTGCATTTGCCAATGACTGGATTTCAAAAGACCCCTTTATCAATTGGAAAGGGAAATTAAAAATTGTTGAGCGGGAATTTCTTACAGAGGATGAAATTCAGCGAATCATTGAAAAAGAATTACATACGCCTCGCTTAGATCAAGTTAAAGACATATTCCTCTTTTCTTGTTTTACCGGACTTGCCTATGCAGATGTTAAGAAGCTCAGCCAAAATGACAAGATTATTGGTGTAGACGGAACATTATGGATTAAAATCAATCGCTCAAAAACCGATACGCGAAGTAGTATCCCTCTTCTTCCAACAGCACTCAAAATTTTGGAAAAATATGAGGATCACACAGAAGTTTTGAAAACGGACCGATTATTACCCGTTCTGAGTAATCAAAAGATGAATGCTTACATTAAAGAAATAGCAGACCTTTGTAAAATAGATAAAAACCTCACCTTTCACCTAGCTCGACATACCTTCGCGACCACCATAACACTTTCCAACGGTGTTCCTATTGAGTCTGTAAGTAAAATGCTTGGTCATAAAAACTTAAGAACAACCCAACATTATGCTAAGATTTTAGATCAAAAAGTAAGTGAAGATATGATGGCTCTAAAAAATAAGATGCAGTTTAAAACGGCTTATCAGTAGGACTAGAGTTAAAACAATAATAACTTCTTAATATCCTCCCTTTCAATTAAATGAAAACAGGCCAACCCCCTACAGTCAGCCTGCTTACAAACTAAATCCTACATTTAGCTTTACTCTAGTACTGAAGATTTATACTATGCATCCTAATTTAAGGCAGACGTATACTTTAAATTTTCTTAAAACCTAAGCAATTTTAGATTTTACTTGCTGGCACAAAATAAGCTCACAGTTTTCTTTGAATCAAGCTTATGTAGTCGTGATTTATAAATTTAGACTCATTGGCTCAAGCCAGACCTGCTATAGTATAAGAAGAATCGGTTAGTACAAAGACATAGTAATCGTCATAAATGCCTTAAAATTAGAATAGTGTGAATAACTGTGCCCAAATTGTAGTTTTTCTATTTTAGAATTAAGCCTACATTTCATTTATAGGTCACTCGACAATCTTTTAGTGTAAATACAGGTATTAAGCGTTATAAACTCTAGAAGTAGCAGTAAATAACCGATAACCTGCCCCTACTATAGTGTAAACTTACAGTAGCTTTAGTATACCGGTACCTGCTTTTTACTATGCTCTATCCTCGAGTGAACCACGGGTCAACCTCGGGTAAACTTTTAACTAGTAGTAGTGAGTAATTTATTTAGGGTAGCTTTTAGGATGGCGGGTTTCTAAAGTACAAAAAAATTCTTTTCCTTTTGAAGTTTAGTTATTTATACTTTGGCTTAGTTTTCTAAGCCACCAGTCACAGACTAACAGGATCGGTGGCTTGTGCCACGGCTACCATTATTCACAACAGATTTATTGATTAATTTCTTTTGCTTTTTCTATAAATTCATTCAGAAAATTTTCCATATCTCCGTCTTCATTTTTGTCCATATTCGCTATTTTATTTGTTGAATGTTGCCACAAGTCTTTGTCGATTTTTTCAGATATTTTTTTAATTGTTTCATCCAAATCAGAAATCAGATTGTCAGTAATTTTTGGTTTTAACCATTCTTTTAAATCTAAGGGCATATCTCCGAAATGATCCGTTGCATCACTAATATAATTGTCAATTATATTTATCCTTTCTTTAATGTTATGCTTACCACTTAATTCATAGGCTAAAATCGGAAAGACTTCTGCTAAATCGTCAATTACAGAATCTATATTTTCCTCAAGTAAATTTATTTTGTTGTTGCCGCCTAAATTATTTTTTATAATTCGTTCAACAATTGGCTTCGCTATTTCAATTTCAGATTTTGTATTTTCTCCAAATTCCGATTTTAATTTTTCTTCTGCACGCTCATAAAATTCTTTTATCTCTTTTTGAGCATTAAATTCTTTAATGAAAAGAAACCTCAATTCAAGTAAGTAAAATAGAAGTCTTTTAAGTTTCCTTTTGTCTTGTCGTTTATCAGACCAAATTTTTGCTCTTTCTGAAAGGCCAAAACCTAAAATTACTCCTAGTAAAGGTGCTATAATTTTAATCCATTCCATCTGTCTTCTTAACTTATTGCCAAAGGTTAGTATATAAAAAGTAGGCAATCTCGAAGCATTTCGATTAAGCACAAACTTTGATATAAGCCAAAAGCTTTATAATTAGTACTGTTTTGCTTATTTTATACATATAAATGCCAGCGGCTGTTGTTTTACGTTACTTTTATTTTTCAAAATTGTCATTAGCCAAGTCCAATAAGTTTGTTCCATTTTCTTTTAGCGCAGGAAAAGAAATAATCGGCAAGGGAATTGCACCTGCTTTTATGTATGTAATTGGAATTACTTCTGAAGTCAGCATAAATGATGCAACCTTTGGTTCCTTGTCAATTTTTAAGAAAGCACATAATTTATCTTTGTTAGAGTTAAGCCAATTATGTCTCTCAACGTGCTTTTGAATCATTCCTTTTTGTCCTTCACGTCCAAGATAATTATCCATTTCCTTTTTCATTTCGTGAATATTCTTTGCTTTATTTGTGTCTTTACACTCAAGGCTATATAGCGTATTACTTTTTCTGTTATGCACTAAAACATCAATGTCGCCATAGTTTTTATCTGCAATAAGATGTCCATTAGTGTCAATTTTTACTTCATAGTCAATTACAGTTAAGTCAGGATTTGTTTTGAGCCAATCTTTGACTTTGTTACGGTATAGTTTCCCTTTTCTCTCTCGAAAAGTCCCTAGTAGTTTTTCAATTCTCTTACCACCATTGTTTAGTTTTCCTTCAAACAACAAATTATCTAACTGTTTTTTTGCAGAAATAGCATTTCTAAAGCCCCAAGTCAAAATCGTCTCGCCTTTATCGTTTTCATATTTTACGATAAATCTTCTTGTAAAACTAAATTCACGATTGTATTTCCAAGGAAAGACTTCGCTGGCATTAAAGCCTTTTGGTGCTTTCAAATATTCATCTCTTTGAGTAATTGAAAATCGCTCAATACCTGCAATTATCTCTTTTTCGCCAATTTTAGTTTTATCTTTAATTAATTCGATAAATTCAGGCTCACTCATTGAGCAGGTGGAACTCTGTTTTTCAATACAAATGATAAAACTGCTATAGCAGAATTTGTAAATATTTAAGTAACCAATACCCCAATCTTCTAAAAAAGCGGAATCAATTTCATCAAATTCTTTATCGTCTTCTTTTTCTATTTCTTCTTGCGAATAATCTGCAATTTCAAATCTATTGTCAAAGTTCTCTATGTATCTATTGACTTCTTCTTTAGTGTTTGCTTCGGCAAATAGTTTAAGTTTTTCGTCAAAAAACTCTCGTGAAATACCTATTCTCCCTGAATCTAATTTGCCTACTGTGGGGTTTGCTAGTTTAAAATGAATAGCATCGCTTAAAAATCCATAATTCACAATTTCATGCATCAATACTAAAAGTCTATCGATGTCGTCAAAACTTGCTTTTACACTACCTTTTCTTGGTTTAAATGCTAGGTATTCTATTAAGCATCTTGTTGCTATAGAGGTTTTTGACCCGTCCTGAAATAGCTATACAGATTAATTAATAAATCCTAATATAACTATACAAAGCTACTTTTTAATCCTAAATAAACTATACAGACAGAACTTGAGGATTAAAATTTCTTTTATAGTTTTTCCATCTTTTGTTTAAGCTACCCGATGTAAGATGTGCCTGTTCTGGAGTTAGGTAATCACAACTCGCGTGAGGTCTTAACTCATTATAATTCTTGATACTTTTTGCTATTAGCGCTTTAGTATTCTCAAAACCTAATACACTTGAATATAGATTGAACTCTGATTTGATAATACCATTTATTCTTTCAGCCAATGCATTTTCGTAAGGATCTCCATTTTCAGTCATGCTAATGGCAATGTTATTTTGTAGCAACAAATCAACATACTTATGCGAACAATATTGAGATCCTCTGTCAGAATGATGGATTAGAGGTTGATCATATAATTGGTTATTTAGAGCCATCTTTAAAGCATCTAAACATCCTTCTGCAGAAAGATCCTGACGGAAGCTAAACCCCATTATCCTTCTGGAGTAGGCATCTGTTATTAAACTTAAATATCCCCACTGATTTACTAGTCTCACGTAAGTAATATCGCTTACCCAGACCTGCTCAGGCCTTATTATCACTAACTCTTTAATTAAATTAGTGTACTTCTTCATCCAATGTCTAGAATCGGTGGTTGTTATCCTTCGCTTGCGTTGGCGAACCAACAACTTATGCTCTGCCAATAGATCAAACAGATAATCCCTACCCAGTTGAATTTGGTGAGAGGATAGTTTATTCTGAAGCATATAATGCAGTTTTCGGGTACCTAGCCGTGGCAGTTCTTTTCTGATTGAAGCAACTTCCTGAAGAATGACATCTTCTTTAACCAGGCAATCTTCCTTGCGCCATAATGAATCATAGTATGCGTGTCTTGTTTTGCCAAACAGCCGGCATAAAACAGCTATCCCTAATTGTGGGAAGTCTTGCTTCATTTTTAAAACTGTTTGGCACCAGACTTTTTTCGGATATCAATCTTGAGCTGTTCTTCAGCTACATCAATAAGGGTGTTTAATGCTGTTATTTTTAGCTCAGCTTCTTTTAAAGCTTTCTGCAAGGCTTCCTTTTCAAAATCTTTTTCGGGTGGTTCATTTTTGTTGACCATTGGAGGAATGTTTTCTCTGTGAACTTCTACTTTCTCCAATTTATGTTTAAATATCCAATTCCGGATGATTTTCTCCGTCTTGATATTGTACATGATTTTAGCCTCTCTGACCGTTAAACGGCCTTGATCGATTGCAGTAACAATAGTGCGCTTCTGCAGATTTGTATAGCTTTTACGCTTAAGATTTTGCTGATATTCTAAAGAGCCGAAATCGCGCATCCAACCATCTAAAGTTGCTCTACCTAATCCGTAAATACGATTAGCTTCTTTTCGAGGCAGTCCATTTTCAACTTCTTTGACAACTTTGGCTATTAAACGCTTGTCATAGCGACTTTGCTTGTTCTCCCGAACTGCATAAACTTCTTGTTTATCATTTTCCATACACTTTTGAATTGTGTATAGCTATTTCAGGACAAGACATTTAACTAGCCTATTGTCTTTATCTAAAATTTCTTTTAGTTCACCTTCTAAGTTTCCAAAACATAGAATTTGTGCAGGAATCATCGTTTTGTTATGTTCTCTTTTCCAAACTAATGTTTCATGCAATTCTAAAAGAACGTGCAATAAATAATCAAATTCAAAATTTTGAATTTCCTTGTTAAGTGTCTCCAACAGCAAATTAGTTGCTGTGTTAAAAAGTTTTTTCTTGTCTTCTTCGCTGTCAATATTTTTAGGAATTTCCATTTTTTGTTCAATTAACAATGGAATTTCATCTAACAATATATCAACTTCTGAATCGCTAATGTAAAAAGGTTTTACAAGCCATCTATTGTCAACTAAAGGGTCTTTCTGGCTATCAGATAGTAATATCATTTTCGCTTGACCCAATGGTATGCACTTATTAATAAATGATGCTATGTCTTGTTCTGAAAAACTAATACCCTTAACCAAGTTAAAAGCATTTAAAATCGCTTTCATCATTTCTCGCTCACCAAAATTATTACTACCTGTAAAGGTTTTCATTTTGGAAAATGGGATTGAAAACTCCAGAATGTTTTCATTTAATGAGAAATGGTAATTGTCATAGTCTTCGCTTTCAACAATATCTTTTGTTTGCGTATCTCCAAAAAGTTTTTGGTCAAGAATGATATTTATTTCAAAGAAGTTTGAAATAGTTCGATTTAAAACATCAAAAATTTCGGGTTTAAGTTTGTGTAACCAAAAACCGATTGCTTCCGCAAAATTTCGTACTTGTATTGTCATTGATTTGTTTTTGACTTGACGATTAACAATCCAAATCGGGAAATCAAAAGTTTTTAAACAAATAGCGTAGTAGCCTAAACTGTTTAACGGCTTATATAATGGTGCATAGTTTGCATATTTTGTAGAAGGTATAAAAACATTTTGTCCTTTTATCTGACTTAAAATACCGTGATTGTTTTTTTCAATTTTTGCTTCTTTTATTAAGCGACTTCCGTCTCCCGGAACAACTGTTAGAAAATCAGGGCGGGTTTCATCTCCAAAATAAAAACTTTCGTCTTTAGATTTGTAAATGGAATAAATATCCAAAGTGTCAGTTAATGTTGTTTTTGTTTTTTGAGAAAAACGGTCATAAGACTTTGCAAATTTCCATAAACTTAAATTGTGCCATTTTTCAGAAGAACAAAGAAGTATGAATTGATGCGTTGAGAACGATAAACGAAGTTCGTCTTTTTGAGGTGCACCAAATCCAATAAACATATTACGTCCCATACAATCATAAGTAATTAATGAAAGAAATTTATGGTCTTTCATTGATGAATTTTTCTTTAGCTCTGTAATTACTTCAGTAATTCGCTTGTTTAAGTCTAAATTTTTGCTCGAAAAATATTCTTGGTCCTTATCGTTGTGAACGAAACAAGCGTAGGCAAGCCTGTTTTGCTCAAATTGGAAAACACGTTCTTTTAAAATCGATGGTGTGTTATTTTGAGGGAGTTCTATATCTGTTAATTGCCATCCCATTTTGTCACAAGCTCCCCATTGTTCGTGCCAAAGTTTATCGTGATATAATTCAGTCAATTCATGATTACAATTATACTGGTTGCTTACTCTTATGACAAACTCATTCAGAACGGCTACTTGATTTGAGATTAGGACAAAATAATACTTGTCTTCAAAATTGATAATTGGTTTTTTCAGCAAAGGATTTTTGTCAGGGTTGTTGTTGGTAAACCCTTTGTCATTCGGCTCAACAATAAAATCATTAATTATTCGTGGGTCAATTTTATGTTCTTGACAAATTCGAATTATATCGCTTTGACTAAAAGAAGTGGTTATTTGGTTAGATGAATAGACAAATTTTGTATCGCCATTCGCTCCTTCAATATTTCCTTCAATTTTAAAGTTTGTAGAAATTATTTTTCCTAATTCTAAAATTAATGTAACACCACTATAAACGTGATTTTTGAATTTGTCAGGAAGATTGTTTTTTTGTGTAAAAATTGTCTCAGTTAAGTTTTTGAATGTTTCAATTGCATATCCATAAATACCCGAAAAAACTGTATAATTCCCGCCATAGAAAACGATGTTTTCGCTAAAAAGATTTTCGGGAATGTCTTCCAAATAATTGGACGCAAATTCTGTATCAAGATGTTGCTTGAATAACTTTAAATTTCCATTTGGATTACTGTTTAAATTAGTAACAATGTATGTTGCTAATTCTTCAATTCTCACGTTCTTACCGTGATTATTGGGTTGCATTTGCAAACCAATAATAAAATTCAATAATTGGTGCGAATCAGTGGATCTAATAAACTTATAAGTTTTATTCTCTCTTTTTTTTGGTTTCGGTTGAGTGAATCCAAAATCTTTGTCTGAATTAATACAACACTTTTTATATTTCTTTCCACTTCCACAAGGACACGGATCGTTTCTGCCAATTTTGTTACCCATTATTCTCTAATTTTTAGAAGTTGTCATTGTTGTAGAAGTTTGTTTTACACTTGCGGCTACCGGTAACGTATAAGAATAGTAGCGGATTTTTATGCTCTTACTGTTCGGTTTGTTACCTTCTTTTGATTTATAAATTTCAATTCGTTTTAGCGATTAAACCGCTATTATTTTTATAAACTGTAAGGAGCAGTACTTATTCTGAAATGTAACTACTGAAAATTTCAATCATTTTATTCCGCCAATTTTCTGGAATATCTTCCCAATCATCTCCCCAATTTTGAGTCTGTTCAAAAGCTTTGAATGGCTTTTCGTAATTCGCTTGATATCCTATTTCATCTTCAACATTTTCGTGCATCTCAACTATTCTACCATTTGTTCCAACAGCATCTTTAATGGGTTGATTAAACTTTACAGCTCCCTCGATTCCATTATCTCTATCGTGAACAACAATCGGTTTGATGCCCATAGAGGTCAAATATTTTACTAAACCAATAATAGCAGCTTTTCCTCTGGCTTTCAATATCTCAAAGTTTGAAATAATCCTCAAATACTTTTCTTTAGGTAATCTAGCTAAAGACTCTCTTATTAAGATGTCTTCTGTGTCTCCTTCAATTATAATGACATTATTGGTATAAAATGCTCTGGAAATATAATCATCAATCTTTAGAAGCATTTTTACGTATGACTTATCATCTCCTTGTAGTTCTAAAAACGCATTTGATACTGAAAATGTACTGCATTTAACTGACTTTTTATTTCGGATGAGCCTGTTCAATACCTGCTTTGGTTTTCTTGAAATATCGATTAAAAATGGTGAATGAGTAGATGCCACTATTTGAGAATTTGAACTGCTTAATTCATAAATAGCATCTCTCATTTGATTTGCAGCACTTGGATGTAAATAAATTTCAGGCTCTTCAAAACAAATAATTAGTGAACGATTATGTTCATCTTCTCTGTCAGATAGCCATTTTTGTCTAAAGCGCAACATTCCAAAAACCGCAGCTCGAACCATACCTGTTCCTTGATTTTCGACTGATGTCTTTATATTACTCGACATTTCAATATTAAAGCTTGGCTTCAATGCTTTATTTGGGTCGCTTAAGTCTGTAGTTGCGTGTAATTGAGATTCAGGAAATATTTTTGTAAGAACTGAATTTAAATCAGTCATCATTTTACCAAATTCCGATGTGTCATCTTCTGGGTCTAATTCCTTTGCAAGCTTTTCTAAATGTTCTTGAGCGTTTTTGAAATTATCAGAGTTTTCTCTTACTACTTGAAAAAGTTCATTTAATGTTTTACCTAAAACACCTGACGAATTTCCTTGTATTTCATTCATAGAAGTGTCAACTGGAATTAGTAAAAATCTTGGTAGCATTTTTAAAACATTACCAGGTATTCCGCCTGGATTTTGAAACCAAGTATCTTCGTCAACTATATCCCATATTTCATCAAGTTGCTCTAATTTTTCTAACGCTCCTTTACTCTTACCTATGTTCTTCTCTAATTCTGGAAAAAACTCTGAAATAACTTCCTCAGAAATTCCCTTATCTATGTAATCTTGTGGCTTTTTACAATCTTCATATTCTGCTTTTAGGTTTCGAATTTTTGATTTAAACTCTATAACTACATCTTTACCTAATTCGTAGGTTTTTTTATAAGTAACTGAAAGCCCTGTTTCTGCTTCACTTTCGTATTCAAAGATTCTTCCTTTAAATCCTCTCCAAGTCTTTGATTCTTCGGGTAAGTTTCTAAATTCAGCTTCAAAAATAACTTTGGTCGTTTGAGGTTTTGTCTCTCCAGTTTCTTCATCAACAACAGAGTAGTAATCTGAACTTGGTAATGTTTTGGTAGCGGAAAGCAAAACACCAATAGCTTTCAGTATTGAACTCTTTCCAGCATTATTTTGTCCAATTAAGAACGTGGCATCTTGAAGATAAATTTCTATATCTTCAAGTCGCTTAAATCCTTGTATTTTAAACCTATACAGTTTCATTCGTATTGCTTCTAGTTTGTTACATCAACACTAAAAAATACATACCCTCTTAAAATACAAAGGATATCAACCCTTTAGCGATTCGTTTATAAAAATAGACCTTTGTCTTAGAAGTGGATTACAGAATCCTGTAATCCACTTATTTAAAACTAAAAAAAGGGATAAATCCCCATAAAATAACCTTTGATTTGAATCTATTTCCAGTTTCGTTCGGTTTTTTTTTTGAGAAACACCCCCTTTTTCCGAAGCCCTCTCGAAGTATACCCGAACAAGATCGAAGCAAACCCCTCTAAAAATCAAATTGCTATGCTGGGAGTAGGCTATAGTATGTAAAAGGGTGCTGCTGTATTCGAGACCGTGCAATTCCTGCAAGTACAGGCCATTTAAAACGGCTTGTTGTTTTTGGAGTTTTTGGAATTACATTTCTTGATAAGTTGCCTTGCATCCACAACTAGTGCATTAAACCATTACCCTGACTTTGCTATGCACTATCCCCGGGTCAAACGTGGGTGAACCTTGGGTGAATGGAGCTCTGGGAATGTTTAAAATGGAAAACTTGAAGTACGTAGTACTCGCGGCAGCTAATTGAGTAACCTCGTCTAGAAGAATCCCCCTGCAAACTGTAAAAGAGCCTTTCCCCTACCCTACTATGTGATGGTTTGGCGAAAGGCGTCTTTACCTTACATAATTAAATATAAGGTATTTATAAGGCCTTGTCAAGAGGTTTTTAAAAGTCGACGATGTAAACTAGGAGTTACCCCACCTGTACCAAAACTCATCAAACAAGTCATTTCCGGTAGGCATAGCAATACAAACATCCTGTAGTTGCTCCAGATTAAGATATGTGTAACCGTGAGACTCACAATGCGCTTGCTCAAACGGATGTTTCTTAGCTAACTCATAATCTGGTCTTAGAGCTACAAAATGAAGATCGTGCTTAATTCCTTTATCATTGTAATATTTTTTAACCAAATCTTTATAAGATTTCAGTTGGTCTTTTCTAAATGTTGAATACATTTTCGTTTCAATGATCAGTGCATGTGGTTGATTATTTAACTTAAACTCACACCATAAATCAATATGTCGGTGTTGTTTCCAAACTTCTATATCTGTAAATTCTAATTCATCATACTCCTCCACTCCTATCAGTTTAGCCAAAATCGCTTTGGAATTATTATGAACTAAAGGGGCTACAGTTCTATTCTTATCATCAGCGCACCTTATGGTCCAAGACATAAAAAAGTCAATGACTTCTTCAAATTTCATGGAGTCAGAACTATCGGTAAAAAAGGAAGGAAGCATACTTTTCAGAGTAAATTTTATGGATGTAAATTAGCAATATCTTTTCCGTAAAGTTTAATCACTGCATTTTCTCTTAGAAAATAATAGAGTTTGAATCCTAAGCCTTCAGGTAATTTAAAAGGTCTTGAACCACTTTTCGAAGTTATGCTATGAATTAAGGTTTGCGTTTCTAAACCACAAGAGTTTAAGAAGGGTAAAATATCAATAAGTTCTCTATTTCGATTTTGAGGTTGAAAACTTTTATCAGGATCAGCTTTTAGGGTATATCGACGTCTTCTTTTAAAAGGATGGTGATTGAATGTAGGATTTACCCAACGATAATGATGCTGAAAAGTCTGCTCATTATCCACAATAGGATTTTCAAGAGTCATATGATTTGCATCTTTCCAATAATGTTTCGATGCAACCACAAAAACACAGTCACATAAAAGCTTGGTGAAATTAGGATAGGTATCCCCAGATATCCAAAAGTTAATTTGTCCTACTTCATTTTTCAACTGGGTAATATGGCAATACGAATGAAGGAACTGTTTATTCCATAAATAAGGATCTTCATTACCTTGAAATGAATCGTGATAAACTGTACAGGATGTCACATTTGTTTTTATCCTTTGAGGATGATAGATCAGGGAAGCGTTATTCAAATGATTTATTATGAATGAATTAGATCATATAAAATTACAATGAAAATTCTTAAAAGTAAAAGCTATTTAAAATTGTTAGTAATTAAAAAATAACTTGACTGAACCTGAAGCACAGTGTCTTTAACATTTTATAATTTTAAAAAAAGATGTATATAGTCATGCAAAAAATAAAAAGCACTAAGATTGAGGGTGTTATATCTGAAATCATTGATCAATATGCTTATGCAGATCAAACAGATAGGCCTTGGATCATTGGTTTTAGTGGCGGTAAAGATTCAACGGTGCTGCTTACACTAGTGTGGATTGCACTTCAAAGAATACGCAATGATCAACCTTACCCCTTTCAACTACGCAGACCGGTATATGTAGTATGCAATGATACGATGGTAGAAAATCCTATTATCGCCTCTTATGTTGATGATGTTTTAGCTCAAATAGATACAGAAGCCAGAGAGCAAAACCTTCCTATTTATGTAAAGAAAACCACTCCTAAACTAGAAGAATCTTTTTGGGTAAATGTACTTGGCCGCGGATATCCAGTACCCAATAATAAATTCAGGTGGTGTACAGATAAAATGAAGATAAAACCTACCTCTTATTTTCTAACTGAACAAATTGATGAAAAGGGAGAAGCGATTATTCTTTTAGGAACGAGATATGAAGAAAGTAGTTCAAGGGAAACTTCAATGCGAAAGCACGAGATTTCTAACAGTAGGCTATCACTTCATGCCAATGAACCTAATGCATATGTTTTTGCGCCTCTCAAAGAATTATTACTAGAAGAGGTATGGTATATTATTAACGCTATTAAATCTCCTTGGGGAGCAGACAACTCTGTACTTTTCAAGATTTATGCTGATGCTAGTGCTGATGATTATGAATGCCCCACTGTGGTAACCAATGAGAGTCATAAATCTTGTGGACAATCACGTTTCGGTTGCTGGACGTGTACAGTTGTAAAGCAAGATAAATCTATGTCTGGATTAATTGAAAATGGGCAGGATTGGTTACAACCCTTGTTAAAATTCAGGAATGAGTTAGTCGCAGAGCGCAATCTTAGTGAAAATAGGATGGAAACCCGCAGAAATGGACAAAGAGCAGTAGATGAGGATGGACATAGGAAAGGTACCTATCAACCTCATTACAGGGCAAAGAAATTAAAAGAATTATTGCTCGTTCAGAAGGAGATTCAAAAAGAGCGCCCACATCTAAAACTTATAACCAATCAGGAATTAATAGCTATTCAAATTGTTTGGAGTAGAGATATGATTTTTGATTACAATGTTGGGCAAATCTATCGTGACATTTTTCAAAAGGAGATTTCAACAGAAAATCTAAATGGATTAGATGGAACTGAAAGAAGGATTCTTAAAGATATTTGTGCAGAAGATGCTAGTTATTATGAGCTTATAGATAATCTATTGGACCTACAGCAGACCAAAAGTTTACTGCTTTCTAAATATGGACTGCATAATGATATTGAAAGAAGAATCGAATCTTTTGTTACAGATCATAAATTATGAAAATAAGTAAAATAACACTTCATAATTTTCGCATATATAAGGGGGCCAACTCTATTGTTTTCAACACCTCTTACAAAGGGAATATCAATATTATTGCCGGTAAAAATGGATATGGTAAAACTACTTTGCTAACATCCCTCGTTTGGTGTTTTTATGGGAAGATGATTGGTGAAGTTGAAGATAAATACAGACTCGATATTAAAAATGCAGGTGGATATGATAATCTGCTTCTTTCTTATTTTAATACCAATACACGGGATGATTTTGAAAGTCTTTCTGAGAAAGAAAAAAAGGGAAAAACAGATTGTGAATTTTATGTTGAAGTAGAATTAACTGATTTGGTTATCCCGGCAATACCATGTAAATCAATAAGTATAAAGCGTTCGTTTAATTACAAAACTCAGAAAGAAACAGTTGATTTATTGATTGATGGGGATGAAAACGAGCTTACTAAACAGGTAGGTTATGACGTATTTATAAACGACTTTATACTACCTCGTGAGATCGCTAAATTTTTCTTTTTTGATGCGGAAAAAATTGTGTCCCTAGCCGAAGCCCGATCAAAAGCAGAGCTTCGAAATTTAAGTAAGGCTTACTCTGAAGTCTTGGGCATCAAGAAATACGAAGATTTAAAGAAGAACCTGGAGTCACTACTCTCTAATTTGAGACGAAGGGGAATTTCAAAAGATGAAGAACTAAAATTAGATAAGCTTGTTAAATCAGTTGAAGAAATAGAAGAACTCATAAATTTTAATCAAGATCAACAAGACGAAACCGATAAGAAGCTTAGAGATTTAAGAGCTAAAAATGATGCACTCCAGGAAAAGTTAATACGGGAAGGAAACCAAATATCCCTGGAATTACTACATTAGACTGGACATAGAGTTGAATGAATATTATTGCAAGTTGTTAACTTAGCAATCATGAGACGT
>NZ_JAYMEI010000026.1:0-28494 GCF_037029365.1 Leeuwenhoekiella sp. CH_XMU1409-2
ATTTGCTTCGTCTCATACTGTTTAAAATTAAGAATTATTACACTTCTAAACAGTTCGGTTTTAAGGGAAGCATACAATTAGAATTAGAGCCTTTAATAAAAAGAGATAAACATGAAAGAATAACAATAGCATAAAGCACTAAGTGACCGTTTATAGCTGTTATGAAGTTTAAGGTACTTTCAAAATGTTCTATGAGATTATTGAATACATACTCTTTGCCTTTGGGTTTAACGAACCTGTTGCTTATTAATGCTGATATACCCATTCTCCAAATGATTGGGGTATAAAGTAAGATTGTACTTAATCCAACCGTTGAGAGGCTTATTGTTAAAGGCTTGTAAAATTGAAAACGCTTTGTATGTATGGGAAATAGAATTAAAAAAATTGCTTGGGGAAAGAAGGCATATAAGTACGAAGGAATAGTGTAAAATCCTAAAACACTGGAAATAGAAAAAAGTATTAAGTATACTGATTCTCTATTATGTAAATATCTAATTGTTGAATAGAATGACATTAAGTACAATAAACAATACAAACTATAGCCTCTAGCTAAAAAGCTATATACAAATATTCCGTGAAGACTAATAAAAAGCAAAGTCAACATTTTTGCTATATTTTTATTAAAAAATTTAATGCTTATGTGGAACAATATAAAACAGCTCAATATACTTGAAATAACCGACGGGAGTCGTAAAGAGAATTCAGTGCTACTGGGTATAACTTGTGCGATATTTGCTAATAAGCTGTAAAAAACATGATTATTTGGGGCTGGGTAAAAAGTTATTGAAAGGTATATCCCTTTTAAACCTCCAGGCACGAAAAAAGATAATGTTGTAATCTCATCGTAACTTAGAGGTACAGAAAAAGTCAGATAAAATAATAAGAAAGTATAGGTCGAAATAAATAGATTAAGGAATAAACTATGATTAGAATATGTGTTTTTTAGACTTTTGTATAGTTGGAAGACATAATTTATAACTATTGAGAACATTAAAATTATTTTGAGAAAGAATTATATTTCAAAATACACCATAAGGCTCTAAAACCATCTTTCCAATTTATTTTCTTTCCTTCGTCATAGGTTCTTCCATAATAAGATATACCAACTTCGTAGATTCTAATTTTAGGTATACGAGATATTTTGGCTGTAACTTCAGGCTCAAAGCCGAAGCGTTTTTCCTTTAGGTCAAGGCTTTTAATAATTTCTGTTCTAAATATTTTATAACATGTTTCCATATCTGTTAGATTTAAGTTGGTGAACATGTTGCTCAAGAAAGTAAGGAATTTATTTCCTATAGTGTGCCAGAAAAAAAGAATGCGATGCGGGTTACCTCCCATAAATCTACTACCATAGACTACATCTGCATTGCCATTTAGGATAGGCTTTAGTAATAAAATGTATTCTTGAGGATCATATTCGAGGTCAGCATCTTGAACAATCATAAAATCACCTGTGACATTTTTAATACCCAGGTGTATTGCAGCACCTTTTCCTTTGTTCAATTCCTGCTGATAAAGACTTATTTCTGATGAGGGATTTTCTCTAGCAAAGTCCTTGATATATTTTACAGTATTGTCGTTGGAAGCATCATCAACTACGATAATTTCCTTTGATAGATTCAAACCTAAATCTAGATTGACTAATTTTTCAAGTATGGCTATTATCGTAGCTTCTTCGTTATAAGCAGGTATAACTATAGATAATTTTTGAGTCATTTGATTCGATCTGGAAATAACTTAGTGCAATTAACAATTTTTTTGGTTTTAAATGTAACTCAGGCCTTATTTTGAATACCTATTAATTAAAATCAACTATTTTTTAGTGATAAATGAGGACTTAGTTTATGAGCAGCTTAATTGATATTACAGATATTCGTCGTGATTTTCCATTGGGAAATGAAATCGTTCACGTTTTAAAAGGCATCGATTTACAAATTGATAAAGGTGAGTATGTTGCGATTATGGGGCCTTCCGGTTCCGGGAAATCTACCTTGATGAACCTTTTGGGCTGTCTTGACACACCGACTTCCGGGACGTATATTTTAAATAATCGGGATGTGAGCGCAATGACTGATGACGAACTCGCCGAGGTGCGTAATAAGGAGATCGGTTTTGTTTTTCAGACGTTTAATTTACTGCCGAGAACGACTGCTTTAGATAATGTTGCTTTACCTATGGTCTACGCAGGATATTCAAAACCGGAGCGTCATAAACGCGCTGAAGAAGTGCTGCAAGATGTAGGTCTTGCAGATCGTATGGATCACAAACCTAACCAACTCTCAGGAGGGCAGCGACAGCGTGTTGCTGTAGGCCGGGCTTTGGTCAATAAGCCTTCGATCATTCTTGCCGATGAGCCTACCGGAAACTTAGACTCTAAAACTTCAGTAGAAATTATGAGCCTTTTTGATGCGATTCACGCTGCCGGAAATACCGTGATCTTAGTTACGCACGAAGAAGATATTGCAGAGCATGCGCATCGTGTAATTCGTTTACGAGACGGACTGATCGAGAGTGATGTGCGTAGGACTTTAGAAGTTTAAGGCGGAAGTACTTTATATCTGCTTTTTAAATTCTGTAATTATTAAAACTTATCAAAACTGACTTAGAACGTTTTCGCGAATGCGTATTTTTGGTGAAAATTAAACGATATGAAAGCAGTTGTTTCTCCGGCTAAGTCACTGGATTTTGAATCAAAATTGCCAACTACCAGAAGTTCGCAGCCTCAGTTTTTAGAGGAAGCCGAAACGTTGAATAAAAAACTAGAGCGCAAGACTAAAGCTGAAATTTCAGACTTGATGAGTATCAGCGATAAATTAGCAGATCTTAACTACCAGCGCTACAAAGAATTCTCGACACCTTTTACCAAAGAAAATGCGCGACCTGCGGTGTATGCCTTTGCCGGCGACGTGTATACGGGTCTTGATGCGTATACGATACCGACTGAAAAACTAGATAAATTGGAAGATACATTGCGTATTCTTTCTGGACTTTATGGAGTTTTAAAACCTTTTGATCTCATGCAAGCCTATCGCCTGGAGATGGGAACCAAATTGAAATCAGGTCATAATGAGGACTTGTACCAATTTTGGGACGATAAAATAACCGAAGCTTTGAATGCTGAATTGAAAGAAGACGAACTGTTTTTAAATCTTGCGAGTAATGAATATTTCAAATCGGTAAAGCCTGAAAAATTGAAAGTTCCTGTAATTACTCCTGTCTTTAAAGATTACAAAAACGGAAAACTCAAGATCATCTCTTTTTATGCAAAAAAAGCCCGGGGTTCTATGGTACGCTACATTATAGATAAGGATGTGCAAACCATAGATGAACTCAAGGGCTTTGATTATGACGGGTATGGCTTTAGCGAGCAATACTCCGATTTAGATAAAAACGAATTGGTATTCGTTAGATAGTTGTTCTGTTTTTACGGCTTTTTATCTGCTAAACTTTTATCAGAGGTCGCTTTGTCGGCCTCTTTTGTTTTGGTAGCCGTTTGTTTTGTGGGGACATCTGCGGTTGTCGCGCTGCTTTTTTTCTTGCGTGGTCTTAGTTTACCGTAAGTTCCGCGATGTATTTTTCCTCGTTTTGTTTTTTGATCTCCTTTTCCCATTTCTTATTTGATTTTTTAGTTGTTCTACTTAATATAAGAAATCAGAACCGGAAGACCAAACCGCATATTTTCAGTAGCTTAAATTTCAATTTCAGCAATTAAAAAAGGCTATCTGATTAAAGATAGCCTTCTGTATTTTTATGTGGAAAATGCTTATTTGACGTCCATCAATTCTACGTCAAAAACCAAAATCGCATCTGGTGGAATCACACCACCGGCACCGCGACTACCATATCCTAAATCTGAAGGAATCACAAAACGTGCTTTGTCACCTACCTGAAGTAAGCCAATACCTTCATCCCAGCCAGAAATTACCTGACCTACACCCACTTGAAAGTCTAGAGGCTGATTTCTTTTATACGAAGAGTCAAATACCGTACCGTCAGCCAACTGACCTTTGTAGTGTACAGAAACCATTTTACCTTTTTCAGCCTTTTTACCATCACCTTTTTGGATGATCTGGTAACGCAGACCGCTTTCAGTTTCTTTAAAGCCTTCGCTCAATTTATTAAGTGCTTCAGCTTTTTTTGCGCGTTCTTCAGCGATACGTTTTTCACGTGCTCCTTCAAAAGTTCTAAAAGCCTCAACAGCATTAAAGTTTTCGGCATCTGCACCTTGGCGAATGATTTCTACTTTATCCATAGTATCGTCCTGAGCGATTGCATCTACCACATCTTGACCTTCTACAACGCTACCAAAAACGGTGTGCTTCCCATCTAACCAAGGAGTAGCGGTATGCGTGATAAAAAACTGGCTTCCGTTTGTTCCCGGGCCTGCATTTGCCATAGAAAGCTTACCGGGAGCATCGTGCTTTAAGCTTGAGTCAAACTCATCGTCAAACTGGTAACCTGGGTTCCCGGTTCCGGTTCCTTGAGGACACCCACCTTGAATCATAAAATCTGGAATTACACGGTGAAATTTCAGTCCGTCGTAATACGGGTTTCCTTGTTTTTTAGCTGAATTTTCAAGGTTTCCTTCGGCTAAAGCGACAAAGTTTCCTACCGTTCCCGGTGTTTTTTCATGTTCTAATTTCACTAGAATTTCGCCTTTTGGCGTGTGAAACTTGGCATATATTCCGTCTTGCATCGTATCAATTTAAAAATGAGGTGCAAAAATACGTCTAAACTGGGCAAACACAAAACCCTAATCAATTTCTTAGCGGCTATAAAAAAGCTCCTTACTGTAGTTAGTAAGGAGCTTTTTAGTGTCATTTTCGCAAAAGCGAAATCAAAAACTTATTATACTTCAATCGCAGGTACTTCATAACGCCATCCAAAAGGATCTTCAGCGCGATTCGCCTGCAATTCGGTCAATTGTTTTTTCAGTTTAGTGGCGTAAGCATCTTCAACCTGAGGAAGATCAAAAGCGTTCTCTTTGTGAGTGAAGCCCGAGATTGGGGAGATCACTGCTGCAGTACCCGCACCAAACATCTCTTTAAGTGAACCATTTTCTGCAGCCTCAACAATTTCTGCAACTTTCACCGGACGCACTTCAACATTGATGCCTTGGCTTTTTGCCAATTCGATCAAACTTTTACGGGTGATCCCATCAAGAATGCGATCGCTGGTAGGTGCCGTAATAAGCGTGTCGTTCACTCTGAAGAAAACGTTCATGGTACCTGCTTCTTCTAGGTATTCGTGCGTGTTAGCATCTGTCCATACTACTTGATTATAGCCTTTTTCTTTTGCTAATTCAGTAGGATAAAACTGTGCTGCATAGTTACCGGCAGCTTTTGCATAACCTACACCGCCGTCTGCAGAGCGGCTATAGTGATCTGCAAATAATACTTTTACCTGACCGCTGTAATAAGCTTGAGCCGGTGCACAAATGATCACAAATTTATACTCGCTAGAAGGCGATGCCGAAACACCATTTTCAGTAGCGATTACAAAAGGACGAATGTAAAGCGAATTGCCTTCTCCAGATTTAATCCAATCTTTATCTAGATTTAAAAGTGTATTAAGACCGTCAAAGAAATACTCTTTGTCAAAAGCAGGCATCGCTAGGCGCTCTCCCGATTTGTTGATACGGTTGAAGTTCTCTTCAGGGCGAAACATAAAAATGTCGCCATTGTCATCTTTGTAAGCTTTCATACCCTCAAAGACGGCTTGACCATAATGAAAAACCTTTGCTGAAGGATCCATTTGCAGTGGACCATAAGGAAGAATTTCCGGCGTTTGCCATTTTCCGTTTTTGTACTCACAAACAAACATATGGTCTGTAAAGACGGTACCAAAAGCGAGATTACTAAAATCAACCTGATTGATTTTAGTCTCGGCGATCTTGGTTACTTTTAATGTATCTGTCATTATTATTGAATTTTATCTTGCAAATTTATCATTTTCTCAAAGTCCGTGTGTGCAAGATTTCATTAAATTTACAGGCTCCCCTATTTTTAAATAAATTATACACGATGAAAAAGTATTTAGTATTAGCATTTTTAGGTATTGGTTTAATCGCTTGTAAGGAAGGCGCTTCAAATCAAGAAGATGTAGCGACAGTTTCAGAAGAGCTTACCAGCGAAGAACCAGGGGTTTTTGGAGAAGAATTCAAGAACGAAGCGACGCTCACAGCTTTTGAATTAGGTGATATTTATAGCAACCTTAAAGTGGGGGACACCATCAATGTAACCTTTGAAGGCCCAGTTCAAGAAGTGTGTCAGGCAAAAGGGTGCTGGATGCAAGTTGATGTTGGGGCGGCAGACCCGGTGATGATCAAGTTTAAAGATTATGGTTTTTTTGTACCTAAGGACATGAAAGACAAAAAAGTGGTTGTTCACGGTGAGGCTTTTATCAGCGAGACATCGGTAGAAGAGCAGCAACATTATGCTAAAGACGGTGGTAAATCTGAAGAAGAAATCGCTGCGATCACGATGCCTAAAAAGACCTTAGGCTTTACTGCGAGCGGAGTTAAAATCGCAGAGTAGGTTGAAACGTAAAATCGTAACCACCGGTGACGGCTCTACGACCATTCAAATTACAGACTGGAACGAGCAGTACCACTCGATGCACGGGGCTGTAAAAGAAGCGAGGCACGTATTCTTAAAAATGGGATTGGATTTCTGGATGAATGAAAACCCTGATCAAAACAGCCTTCATATTTTAGAAATAGGTTTTGGTACCGGTTTAAATGCGCTGCTAACCTTGATGCATGCAGAAAAATCTTCGGTAAACCTTTTATATGAAGGAGTCGAAGCCTATCCTGTTTCTTCTGAAGAACTAGCGCAGCTTAATTATCTGGAAGCTGCAGATGCGCAGGCATTTGAAGCAGTTTTTGAAAAGATGCACCAATTACCTTGGGAGCAAACCGAAATAATTACGGAAGCTTTTCAGCTTAAAAAGCGTAAGCAAACCTTTGAAACACTAGAAGATCAAGATCAACACGACTTGATCTATTTTGATGCTTTTGGTGCTCGCGTGCAACCCGAACTTTGGGAGGAACCTATTTTTGAGAAAATGTACCGAGCTTTAAAGGCGGGCGGAGTACTTGTAACGTATGCCGCTAAAGGAAGTGTGCGCCGAGCCATGCAAGCCGTTGGCTTCAAAGTAGAACGCTTGCCGGGACCTCCGGGAAAACGCGAAATGCTTCGGGCGGTAAAGGTCTAGTATAAAGCTTCTCTAGCGGAACAATTCCCAGTCTAATTTCAACGAGAAAATATTAGAATAGATCGCAGCGCTTTGATCTCCAATATCGGTTAGTGCATAATCAATATGAATCCCTTTGTATTGAAAACCTACGCCAATGTTAGGTTGAAAGCCTATACGGTTGCTCCCGTCGAGCTGGGTGATTTCTTGAAAGTTGCCAACACCTGCTCTAATGAAAACAAGACCGGTATACCCAAATTCTATTCCTGCCGCGGGCGTGGCACTTACTGCGGCGCTTGAGAGAATATCATTGGTTTGCGTAAAGCGCATCATCAAATCAACTTCAGCTTTTATAGAATAATCATAATTAATGAGCCAATTGCGTGCGACGCCTACTTGCAATTTTGGGATGGTAACTTCTAGTGTTTCTGGTAATTCCTGATTTTGACCTTCAACCGCATCGCTAATCGTAGCAAATTGCTCTTCATCTATCGCCCAAGTATTTACCGATGTGGTGATGTCACGCGCCATCGCTCCAAAATGCCATTCGCCCACGCTGTACTGTACGCCCAAGTCAATTCCAAAACCCCAGCTTGACGCAAAATCTCCTATAATACGCCGTATCACTTTTGCATTTGCTCCGATATTAAGACCCTGTACCGGCATCTCGCGAGCAAAAGAGACAGTCAGTGCATAATCTGCAGTAGAAAATAAACTGATCCGGTTGTAGTCGATGTTCCCGTCTGCGTCAATAAGTTGGGTCGTGTTGAGAATATCATCCACACCAAAGCGAATCAAAGAAACACCCAGGGCTGTACGATCGTCTAAGGGTTTTGCAAAACCGGCATAATCGTAAAGGGCAATATTAGCAAAATAACTCGCATGCATGAGTGCGAGTTGATTGTCCTCAAGATTGACCAACCCGGCGGGATTCCAATATCCACTGTTCACATCAGAGGTGCTGGCAGTAACGGCATTAGCCATCGCTAGAGAGGCGGCATCTACACCAATGTTCAAAAATTCGTTAGAATACGAGCGTACGGCTTGCGCTTTCAGAGAAAGAGCTGTGCATAGGAGCATAAAAGAGAGTAGAGTGCTTTTCAAGCCAGGCGCCGTTTTGCTGTAAAGGTGGTCAAATCTGCTGAGAATTTAAATTTTATTTTTGGCGCTGCTAGAGCATTTAATGCTTTCTTGCTTGTCTCAAAATTGAAGACTCGTTTCTAAAAATCGCGTTACCAACTTTTATTAGCGTGGTTTAAGCTGAAAGCTTCGCTTGAAAACGTTAGGAGTTTCATAAGTCTTCTTTTTGACCGTAGTTTTTCGCTATTTTTAGCTGCGAAAAGAATTGTGAGATTAAGCTAATAACAAACCTATGAACATCAAGAGTTATATTCCCAATGCATTTACAATGGCCAATTTATTCTGTGGAATGTTGGGTGTGTTTTTTGCAGCTACAGGGCATTTAGATTATGCGGCATATGCCGTAGTTGCCGGTGTTTTCTTTGATTTTTTTGATGGTTTTTTTGCACGCATGTTTAAGGTGGAAGGCGAGCTCGGGTTGCAGTTAGATTCTCTGGCAGATGTGGTTACCAGTGGGGTCGTGCCGGGAATGGTGATGTTTCAGATGCTACATAAATTAGAAAACTGGAATACCGGAGAGCGCTGGGTAGAAGCCGGAATGTCTTGGGACAGTGTCTCGCTGCTTCCGTTTTTAGGTTTTGCGATCACATTGGCTTCGGCATTTAGATTGGCAAAGTTTAACATTGATACCCGCCAGACCACATCATTTATAGGATTACCCACTCCGGCGAATGCACTTCTTATTTTGAGTCTTCCGCTTATTGTACAGTTTCAGGATTATGCGATCGCCGAAACCCTGATTACAAACACCTGGTTTTTACTGGGGCTTACTGCACTAAGCTGCTATATGCTCAATGCTGAAATCCCCCTTTTTGCCTTAAAATTTAAAAGTTGGGGCCTAGCAGAAAATAAGATCAGATACGGCTTTTTACTTTTGGCGATTATTCTATTATTCTGGTTGACTTTTGCGGCGATACCGGTGATCATTGTACTTTATGTATTGCTTTCATTGATCTCAAGAGCTTGATGACTTGCCTCTTGCAACGTTCTAAACTATTGCGTGTCTTTTAAAAGAATCAAAAAAACTGAACCAATGCAAGCACAAACCTTTAAACTTACTGTTCTCTTCATTTTTGCACTTTGCTTTTCTGTAAATGCTCAAAAAACCATTTCAAGAGGCTGGACCTCTTTTGCTCAGTCTATTGAAGTGAAAACAGAACGAACTGTAAAATTCAAACTTACCGGAAAAATAAAAGTGATTTCAGAGGACCCTAATGGAGTTGCCGGGTTGTGGGTGCGCGTGGATAACAAAAACAAAGAAACCGGTTTTTTTGATAATATGATGGACCGTCCCGCAACTTCAGCTTCTTATCAAGAATATAGTATTAACGGTACTTTTGATGCGCAGGCAAAAACGTTGAATATTGGCGGTTTATGTATGCAAAATGGTGACTTCTACTTTGACGATTTTAAATTGTTTTTAGAAAATGAGGAAGGGCAACTGGTTGAGGCGCCTATTGCCAATGCCTCTTTTGAAAAAAGTACTTCAGCACATCCCTTGCAAAATTGGAGCAGCGGTATTGCTGAAGGGCAACAGGTAAAGGTCAAAGAATATAGTCTTGACGTTGCAGCAGATGCGGCCTCAGGAGCACAGGCGCTTTTGATCAAAGGAGAGGGAGCAACACCTGCAAGACCAATGGAAATTGTTGCCGAAGAAGGTTTTACTCCGCAAATGGGAGTGCTCGTAAGTATGCTTGATGCGATGAAAGAACGTGTTGAAGGAGCAGTGAGCGGGCATTCGGTTTATGAATTAGATTACCTAATGGATGATAAGGCTAACAGTATTGGAGCACTTATTTATCATCTTGCTGCAGCCGAAAAATTATATCAGGTCCTGACCTTTGAAGGACGATTTTTTAATGAAGAAGAGGAAGCCAAATGGGGAGCTGCATTAGATTTGGGAGATTTAGGTCGCGAGCAGATCAAAGGGAAAACGGCTCAATATTATTTAGATTTGTATAATGACGTTAGAGCCGAGACTAAAAAAGAGCTTGCTAAGCGTGATGACATGTGGTTGCAAGAAGAGATTCCCGGTGCAGGAATGACCAATTTTTATGGATGGTTTCACGTAATGGAACATCAATCGAGTCATTTAGGTCAAATCTTGTTGCTTCAGAAACGTATTAAGCCAGAAGAAAAAGAAGAAGAGATTCTTCCGGCAGCGCAGCTTAAAAATTAACTATGAGCATTTCAGAAAATCTACTCAATCAGGTAAAGCAAATAAAATCCTTAGCAGAAGCGGGACTTGTTTATAACAAAGAGAATTATGATGCCGAGCGTTACGAAGAGTTGCGTGCACTTGCTTTAGAGATGATGAGTATTTTGAGCGATTTACCGGTAGAACAGCTCACTGGTTTTTTTCTACCGGAAACAGATTATCCTACTGCTAAAGTTGATGTGCGTGGTTTGATTTTAAATGCTGAAGGAGAAGTTTTATTGGTTAAAGAAACCGTTGACAATAAATGGACGCTTCCCGGAGGTTGGGCAGATGTAGGACTCACACCTAAAGAAAACGTATTGAAAGAAATCGAAGAAGAAACCGGTTTTAAAGCAGAGGTTAAACGCTTACTGGCAGTGCTCGATAAACGAAATTATGCGCACCCGCCGCAACCGCATTACGTATATAAATTGTGCTATTTATGTGAAATTACAGCGGGTGGTTTTGCGCCTAATTTTGATATTGGTGAAGTGCATTGGTTTGCGCTCGATGCGTTGCCTGAGTTGTCAGAAGATCGAATCCTTGAGGAGCAATTGAGCAAACTTGTAGCGATCGCAAAAGGGGATGAAGCTGTGTTTTCAGATTAGTGGTTATGCGATTTCCATTTGATCCTTCATTAAGACATCATCTATTTATCGCTGTAGGCTTATTTCTATGGGTTTTTGTCTTTCTGTTCTTTACAGAGCCTCTTGATATCAAAGAGCTTTATTTTGATGAGAAGTTACTTTATTTACCGGTTTATAGCCTTGTGGCCTCTTTGGGTTATCTCTTGCTTTTGCCTTTGCAGTCTTGGCTTTATATTTATAATGCCAGAGTTTGGAAGTTAAGTTCTGAGCTTTTGATGCTGTTTGCCTTTTCTCTTTTGGGACTGGTAATGGTGCGTTTAGTATATCTATTTGTTGTAGTTCCTTATGAGCCCAACCCGTATTCATTATCGTATTTTATTAAATCTATTTACATTCCGGCACTTTTAGTGGTTTTGCCCATTGTTGAGGCGGGGAGGTATGGTCTTGGTCGTTATCTGGAGAAAAGGGAAGAAGAACAAAAAATCACTATTGCCGGATCGGGCAATTATGAGGGGTTTAGATTGGCGTGGAACCAACTCATTATGATAAGCAGTGCAGATAATTATGTTGAGGTTAGTTATACCGAAGACAATCGCGTTAAAAAGCATCTCATACGAAATACACTAAGCGCTGTTGCTTCAGATTTACCGCAATTGCTTCGGGTGCATCGTTCGTATTTGATCAATCCCGATCATTATAAGTATATAAATTCTGAAAATGGCAAGTTCAAGATCACGATGATTCACGATTTGCAATGTTCGGTTTCAAAAACTTATCTCCCTAAGGTTAAAGACGTACTTAATTTCACCACAAACTAGCGGTGTTTCATCCCAAATACCTATGAATAGAGGCTTGGCTTAAAGTCGCTTTTTAGTTTTGTCTCATCAAACTTTTAAAAATCCAACCGATGAAGACTGCTCTTAAAATTAAGATTTCGCTCTATTTTCTTTGTTTAATTATGCTTTCAACCTGCTCTTTAATGGCGCAGGAAGCTGCTTGTGATTGTTCAAAGGATCTGGAGTTTTTGGTAAATGTTTTAAAACAAAGTCCTGCTTATAAGATCGATTACGGCAAGAAGACTTCCGAGTTTGATAAGGCTATGGAAGTTCTTTTAGCAAAAGCTGAAAGCACAACTTCGATTTTTGATTGCTATGTTTTACTGGCCAAAGCGGTTAGTCTTTTAAATGACGGCCACAACAGTTTATATGGAATACAGCAAGAAGTTGCTGAAGAATTAACGGAAGCCGAGAAAATTACAGCTTATCAAGAAACTGATTTTTATGCGATGTATCCGCATTTTGATGCTGTTTCAGAGCTACAGCAAAGGCTTAAAACAGTTCCAGAAAGCGCGGTTGAAGGAGTCTATTCGGCAGGTTCTAAATTAAAAGTAGGTGTTGTAAAACGTAAAGATGAGGAAGGCTATGAGATGCGCATTTTAGAATCTCAATTGCCTTTGTGGAGCGCAGGAGAACAGTTAGGGATCTTACTGCCGCAGTCTCAGGGGAAGTTCATTGCGGTAATGGGGAATTATCAGACCAAAACCCCGATGATGATCAGAACTGGACTGAATAACGGGACATTTTTCAGTCTTAGTTTAAAAAAGAATGTTGATCAAAAAGACTTTTGGCTCCCAAGAACTACAGAAGAAAACTATCAGTATGAAGATTTGGACAGCGAAGTTTCTTATATCAAAGTGGGGAGTTTTAGTGGTTTTAATCCAACGCTTTCAAAAGCCGAAGCATTCTATGAGACCTTAAAAAACAAACAACTGGGTGATCATCTTATCGTTGATCTAAGAAATAATTATGGAGGAGGAGATCGCAATTCTAAACTGTTGTACAAAATACTCAAGCGCTATGCTAAAAGGTATCATCTCTATATTTTGATCAATCAAAATACGGCAAGCAATGCAGAACAGTTTGCGTTAAAAATGCGCGCTTTAGACAATGTGATGGTGTTAGGAGATTATTCCAAAGGAATATTGACCTACGAGCTTGAGGGTAAATCGCATAAATTACCCAGTGGTTATTTTAAATTGAGTCTTTCTTCAAAAGCACATAAAAAGTATTTGCCTTATGAAGGAATTGGAGTAACGCCAGATGTGTTTTTAGAATATTCGGCAGATTGGATCGAGCAAACCCGAGCCTATATCAAAAAATAAAAACAGGTTTCAGTTTTACTGAAACAATTTCTTTTTACGCAGTTCAAAGTTTTGCCCTAAATACACTTTTCGCACCATTTCATCTGCAGCCAACTCTTCAGGGACGCCGTGCTTGAGAATGCTTCCTTCAAACATAAGATAAGTGTGATCTGTAATGGCAAGCGTTTCTTGAACGTTATGGTCGGTAATTAAGATCCCGATATTCTTTTGTTTCAGTTGCGCGACAATGCGTTGGATGTCTTCAACCGCTACGGGATCAACTCCGGCAAAAGGTTCGTCAAGCAGAATAAAATTAGGATTGGTCGCGAGCGCGCGAGCGATTTCGGTACGGCGGCGTTCACCACCAGAAAGTAAATCTCCACGGTTTTTGCGAATGTGTCCCAAGCTGAATTCGTCGATCAGTTCTTCCATCTTGGCAAGTTGTTCTTTCTTGCTCAATTTGGTCATTTGCAGTACGCTCAAGATATTCTCTTCAATACTCAGCTTTCTAAAAACCGAAGCCTCCTGAGCCAAATACCCAATGCCGTTTTGTGCGCGTTTATACATCGGGTATTTAGTGATGTCTTTATTGTCGAGGTAGATCGTTCCGCCGTTAGGCTTAACAAGTCCTACGATCATATAAAATGAAGTGGTTTTTCCTGCACCATTAGGACCTAAAAGTCCGACGATTTCGCCTTGCTCAACTTCAACCGAAATGCTTTTTACCACTTTTCGGCCTTTGTACGACTTCATTAAATTTTCTGCTCGTAGTTTCATGTGTTTTAATTTAAAATACTACGTTTACACAACGCAGCTTTTAAGACTCAAGTATTATTTTGAAGCGTTTTCTTCAAGAACCTCCCAGTATTCATACGCACGACGCAAATGTGGGATCACTATCGTACCACCAATTAATGTACCGATGCTAAGCGTTTCCATAATTTGCGCTTTGGTAACCCCTTCTTTGTGGCAGCTTTCTAAATGATAGCGCACACAATCGTCACAGCGCAAAACGGTAGAGGCAACAAGACCTAAGAGTTCTTTGGTTTTTACGTCTAGAGCTCCGGGAGCAAACGCATTTGTATCTAAATTAAAAATACGGTTGATGATCTTGTTTTTATCACCTAGAATTTTCTCGTTCATTTCTGAACGGTATGCATTAAATTCTTCAACTTGATTTAAGGTCTTTTCTGACATATATAGGGGTTTTATTGTTGTTTGTTGCGTTTTTGAGCGCGTTTCAGTTCGCGTGCTTCTTGTCGTGTGACAAATGCTGAAATAAAAATACTTACTTCATATAAAATCAAGATAGGTATTGAAACAATGACCTGAGTTGAAATATCTGGCGGAGTGATTACTGCCGAAACGACAAGCACGATGATCAAGGCGTACTTTCTGTATTTCTTCAAGAATTGCGGAGTGACCAAACCAATTTTTGTAAAGAAATAAATGATGATTGGCAATTCAAAAATAAGACCGGCAGCGAGAGCACTGGCCCGCACTAGGCCGATGTAAGAGCCAATGTCAAATTCGTTTTTAACCATATCACCTACAGTGAAATTGGCTAAGAAATTTATTGAAAGTGGCGCAATAATGTAATACCCAAAAAGCACTCCCATAAAAAACAGCAGCGATGAGATTACGATAAAGCCTCTCGAGTTTTTGCGTTCCTTTTCATAAAGTCCGGGAGAAATAAACTTCCAGAATTCATAGATCACATAGGGGAATGCTACTACGATACCTACGATAATCGAGGTCCAAATTGCAGCATTGAACTGCCCACCCATCGTACGGTTCTGAATGGTAAAGTCCATCTCATTAACACAGCCTTTATCTGAGCCTACCATTTGTGCTACTTTACACAGTAACTCGTAAGAAATAAAATCTGGATTAGCCGGAGCAAATATGATCGAGTCAAAAATAAAGTCCTTAAAAATAAAAGCAACAGTACCTACTATGACAATTGCCAAAGTTGCTCGTATAAGGTGCCATCTCAGTTCTTCAAGATGATCTAAAAAGGACATTTCGTCCGGATTTGCTTGCGTATTTTTCGCCATTATAGAATTCCTTCTTTAATTAAATCGTGCAAATGTACCACACCTGCATAATTATTATCGTGATCTACAGCCAAGAGTTGTGTAATACTGTTTGTTTCTAGAATATCAAGGGCTTCGGTGGCCATTGCATCTGTAGTAATTTGCTTGGGATTTTTACTCATAATGCTTTCGGCAGTAAGGCCTGTGAGCACTTCATTCTTTTCAAGCATGCGTCGTATATCGCCGTCTGTGATAATGCCTACGATTTTATCGTCTTTGGTTACGGCAGTCACTCCCAGTCTTTTTTGTGAAATTTCGACAATTACCGCTTTTATGGGAGTGTCGGGAGCTACTTCCGGTTTGTCGTTTAGTGCAGTAAGGTCACTAACGCGTAAATACATTTTCTTTCCTAAAGCACCGCCGGGATGATACTTGGCAAAATCTTCTTTTGAAAATCCGCGAAGGTCTAGAAGTGCTAAGGCCAGCGCATCGCCCATAACCAACTGCACGGTGGTGCTGGTGGTGGGCGCTAAATTATGCGGGCAGGCTTCTTTTTCGGCGTAAGCCAAAATAAGCCCATCTGCATTTTTGGCAAGAAACGAATCTTTATTTGAAGTCATTGCGATGACCGTATTCTCTTGATTTTTGATCAAGGGAATCAATACTTTAATTTCGGCAGTATTTCCGCTATTTGAAAGACATATGACGACATCCTCTTTCTGAATCGTGCCCAAATCTCCGTGTATAGCATCAGCCGCATGCATAAAAACCGCGGGTGTTCCTGTAGAGTTTAAGGTCGCTACTATTTTTTGCGCTATAATTGCACTTTTGCCAACGCCCGAAATAATTACCCGGCCTTTGGCGTTGTAAATACAAGAAACAGCTTTAGCAAAGTCTTGGTCAATAAGGGTGTGGAGATTAGCGACAGCTTCGAGTTCCATCGCGATGGTTCGCTTGGCGCTGTCTAGAATCTGCTCGTAGGTGTTCAAAAGATATAAGATTAAGCCGTTTGTTAGTGCTGTAGAAATTACTATATTTAGAATACAAATGTATGCAAATTTGAATAAGCTTTAATGAGTTCAGAAGAAATAGACTTACACGCGTCCCTTAAAAAATATTTTGGTTTCAGCCAGTTTAAGGGCTTACAGGAAGATGTTATAAAAAGCATTATTGAAGGGAAACATACTTTTGTGATTATGCCCACCGGAGGCGGAAAATCACTATGTTATCAATTACCTGCTCTAATTAAAGAAGGAACAGCAATTGTTGTGAGCCCTTTAATTGCATTGATGAAAAATCAGGTCGATGCGCTAAGAGGCATTTCAAAAGAAAATGGTATAGCACACGTGCTGAATTCGTCTTTGAACAAAGGGGAGATCAAACAGGTGAAGGAAGATATCGCTAACGGAATTACCAAACTGCTATACGTTGCTCCTGAATCTCTTACTAAAGAAGAGAATGTTGAGTTTTTAAGGTCGCAAAAAATAAGTTTTGTAGCGATCGATGAGGCGCATTGTATCAGCGAATGGGGACACGATTTTAGACCAGAATACCGAAATCTAAGACAGATCATCAAGCGTATAGGTGATGATATTCCTATCATCGCGGTGACTGCTACGGCAACGCCCAAGGTGCAGGAAGATATTATGAAGAACCTCGGGATGTCTGGCGCAAATGCGTTTAAAGCTTCTTTCAACAGACCGAATTTATACTACGAAATACGACCAAAAACCAAGAATGTTGATGCAGATATCATTCGCTTTGTAAAACAAAATCAAGGCAAAAGCGGTATAATTTATTGCCTTAGCCGAAAACGCGTAGAAGAGCTCGCGCAAGTTTTACAAGTAAACGGAATTTCTGCTGTGCCCTATCACGCAGGGCTCGACGCAAAAAGTCGCGTCAAACATCAAGATATGTTCTTGATGGAAGATGTAGACGTGGTGGTGGCAACCATCGCTTTTGGGATGGGAATCGATAAGCCTGATGTGCGTTTTGTGATTCATCACGATATCCCCAAAAGTATAGAAAGTTATTATCAGGAAACCGGTCGCGCCGGAAGAGACGGTGGCGAAGGACATTGTTTGGCATATTACAGCTATAAAGACATCGAGAAACTCGAGAAGTTCATGAGCGGTAAGCCTGTAGCTGAGCAGGAAATCGGTCATGCTTTGCTTCAAGAAGTGGTGGCTTATGCCGAAACGTCGATGTCGCGAAGAAAATTCATACTGCATTATTTTGGGGAAGAATTTGATAATGAGACCGGCGAAGGTGGTGATCTGGATGATAATGTGCGTAATCCTAAGAAAAAGCACGAGGCTCAAGATGATGTGGTCAAGCTCTTAGAGGTGGTAGACAAAACCGGAGCGATTTACAAAGGCAAAGAGTTGGTTTTTACCTTGGTAGGTAAATCAAATGCCATCATCTCTTCACATAAAACGGATGCCGATTCTTATTTTGGCTGCGGAAAAGATAAAGAGTCATCGTATTGGAAAGCCTTGTTGCGTCAGGTTTTAGTGGCGGGTTATTTGCGTAAAGATATCGAGACTTATGGTGTGATCAAGCTTACTCCAAAAGGTAAAGACTTTATTAAAAATCCTGAATCTTTTATGATGACCGAAGATCACGCTTATGATGAAAGCGCTGATTCGGTCGCTGTAGCCAGCGGTGCTAAAGCTGGTGGAGGAACAGATCCTAAACTGGTCGCGATGCTGAAGGATTTGCGCAAGAAAGTTGGGAAACGCAAAGGAGTGCCGCCATATATTGTATTTCAGGATCCTTCTTTAGAGGATATGGCGATTAAATACCCAACCTCGATCGCAGAAATGGCCAATGTTTTTGGTGTTGGTGAAGGTAAGGCTAAAAAATACGGGCGCGAGTTTGTAGAATTGATCGCTGCCTATGTTGAAGAACATGATATTCTTAAACCTGATGATCTAGTAGTAAAATCTACAGGATCTAATAGCGGATTAAAATTATACATCATTCAAAACGTTGATCGTAAACTTCCGCTTGATGATATCGCGTCAGCTAAAGGACTAGAAATGCCTGAATTTGTTAAGGAGATGGAAGCTATTGTCTACAGTGGAACCAAGCTCAATATCAATTACTGGATTGAAGATATCCTGGATGAAGATCAGCAAGAAGAACTCCACGAATATTTCCTTGAGGCTGAAACCGATAAGATCGAAGCCGCTCTTGATGAATTTGACGGCGATTACGATGAAGATGAACTGCGTCTGTACCGTATCAAATTTATTAGTGAAGTTGCTAATTAAAAGCACTTATCCAGTATTTTATTCTATTCATTTGTTGACAACTTTTAACAAAGTTACTCGACACTACAGTTTCATAATTAAATGTTAAAAGGTATATTTGTCGGAGATGCAATCCCGACTTGTATGAATATACTTACAGATTCGTTGCTTTTTCCTAAAAAATGGGACTTAAGTCAGCGGAGCTTTGCCTTAAAGTCACGTATTTACGTGCAAAAGACCTTTCCTTTCATCGTCAAATTAGTTTTCTTGACGCTCTTCACAACGCTTGGGTCGTGTATTCCAACCAAAAAGTTAACCTACCTTCAAGAGACTCAAGCTGCGCAAGACAGCATTATTCAGGTTAACCTTCAGCAACAGCCTTATCGTGTACAAGTTAATGATGTTTTAAGCATTCGTGTTAAAGCATTAGATCAAGAATTGGTAGCGCTTTTTAATCCGCAGACAGCCTCTGAAGAAGGAGGGAGTTTGGGAGAAGGTTATTATTATGACGGTTTTGCGGTAGATCGCCACGGAGCCATTCGCTTACCCACGCTGGGAGAGGTTCAAGTTTTGGGATATACTACTGAAGAGATTCGAGAAATTATAGAGAAAAAACTTCTGGATGATTACTTTACTGAAGAAGCCAATATATTCGTAACCGTTAAGTTGGCCGGGATTAAATATACCATTGGAGGAGAAGTGGGGAGTCCCGGGGTGAAAGTAGAATTGGTAGAGCAGCTTTCTTTGTTAGATGCGATCGTAAATAGTGGTGATATCTCACAATACGGTGACCGTACCGATGTATTGATCATTCGTCAATATCCGGGAGGGAAGAAAATTCATCATATCGATATGACTAAGATCGATGCGCTCAATTCGCCCTATTATTTTATTCAACCTAATGACGTGATTTTGGTGAATCCGCTTCCGCAAAAGTCCTTTGGGGTAGGAACCACCGGGTTACAGTCTTTGACCACTATTGCTTCTATATTAACTCTAGCAACCACAACCATTCTTTTATTCGCGCGCCTTTAAATGGAAGATGAATTTGAAATAAAAGACCTGCAAAATTTCTTTGACTTCAGAGGTTTTCTGCTGAAGATTCTTGCTTGGTGGCCGCTTTTTGTGGTGTGTATAGGTATTGCCTATTATATCGCGCATTACAAGAATGTACGCCGTCAAACGGTGTATCGTATGAGTAATATGATCACGGTGAAAGATGATCAGAATCCCTTTTTTACTTCAAATACCAGTTTGACGTTCAATTGGGGGGGGACTACTGATAAGGTGCAGACGGCCATTATTTTGCTTCGTTCCAGAAGTCATAATGAGACTGTGGTTGAAGAATTACAGTATTATGTAGATTATTTGCAGCAGGGGGAATATCATCTAGAAGATATTTATGGAGCGACTCCTTTTCTTGTAGATGTAAATACCGCACGTCCTCAACTTTTAGGGAAACAAGTGAAAGTTGTTTTTACGAGTGCTACCGAATATACTTTATCGATCGATTTTAATGGAGGCTCGGGTTCTGCTCAAAATTATGATACCAAAGAAGTGTTGAATTTGCCTTTACCGGCTGCGTCCATTTCCCAATCTTTTGCGCTTGGAGACCCTGTAGATCTTCCTTATCTCAATTTTAAATTGAACCCTTCCGGATTACCGCCGGAACTGGGGAAGGAGTATATAATTCGCTTCAATAGTTTTAATGGTGTTGTAAGTCGTTACCGTGATATAGGCATTAGTCAAACGCCATCAGGATCCAGTATTCTTACCTTAAGCTTAACCGGAAATAACAAAGCACGTTTGGTAGATTATCTAAATGCGTCCGTACGGATTTTGGCAGAAACCCAGCTGGAGCGTAAGAATTTGTTTGCGACCAAAACCATTCAATTCATCGATAGTAGCCTTGCTGTAAAATCGGTAGAGATGAAGAATGTTCAGGAGGAGTTGGATAAATTTAGAGATGCAAACAGCAGCATCGGTATAGGAAGTAGTGAAGAAAGCCTGATCGCGAAGATCACTGAGTTGGATGCGCAAAAGCAGAATCTGGAGCAACGCTTGCAGTATTATCGAGACTTAGAAACCTATTTGCGTACGCGAGAAGATTATGGTACCGATATTCCGGCGCCTTCCATAACCGGAATCGGGGAAGGAAGCGTGACGAGTAGCGTTTCCAGTATTATCGAATTAGCCGAAGAACGTCGGCGTTTGGCCTACACCGCAAAACCCAATAATCCGGCTTTTAGAGACTTAGACCGTCGTATTGATGCAATTAAAGCTGTGCTTTTTGAAAACATGGCTTCGAGTCAGCAAATCTTGCGCGGACAATTGCAGGAAGTGCGTAATGAAATTGCAGCAACTGAAGGGCAGATGCGTAAGCTGCCGCAAGAACAGCAGCAGTTGTTTGGTATTCAGCGGCGTTATAACCTAACCGAAGGTGCTTATGGGGTGTTTTTAGATAAACGCAGCCAGGCGGGAATTGTTAAGGCAGCAAATGTATCTGATATTGTCATTATTGACGAAGCTAAAGATACCGGTGGCGGTGCCATTGGTCCCAATACAGAGGTGAGTTATGTAATGGCGATCGTAGGTGGTACGGTAGTACCTTTGATCATCGTATTTTTAGTGTTTTTCTTTGATACTAAAATAGGTAATCCAAACGAGATCAAACGTTTGTCAAGTATTCCGGTGCTTGGTGCGATTGGTAAGAGCGCTTCAAAAAACAATCTGGTGGTTATTGAAGATCCACGTTCAGCAATTGCTGAGGCTTTTAGAGGCTTGCGTTCGAGTCTTCAATTTATTTATAGAAAGCAACAGCTTGAAGGCGCAAAAACGGTGCGTGTTACTTCTTCAGTAAGTGGAGAAGGAAAGACCTTTTGCAGTATCAATCTTGCCAGTGTATTTGCCTTAAGTCAGCGTAAAACCGTATTGGTTGGTTTAGATCTTAGAAAGCCAAAGATCTTCGGGGATTTTGATTTGCCCAATGTCAACGGGGTTGTGAATTATCTTATTGGTGATAGCACTTTAGAAGAAATCATTCAGCCAACTAAAATTCCACATCTAGATGTGATACTCGCAGGGGCTGTTCCGCCAAACCCGTCTGAGTTATTGATGAGTAGTCAAATGGATGTGCTGATGGAAGCGCTCAAGAAAGAATACGACTATATCATTTTAGATACACCACCTGTAGGATTGGTGTCTGATGCTTTAGAGCTTGACACCTATGTGGATGCTACTTTATATGTAATTCGACAGCATTATACGAAAAAAGGTATGTTGCGGTTGATCAATGATAAGTACAAGAAAAAGGAGATCACTAACATCAGTTTTGTGTTGAACTATTTCAGTGCCAAAAGCAAGTTGGGATACGGTTATGGTTATGGGTATGAATACGGCTATGGCTATGGAAAATACGGCGAAGCCTATCGCCAAAAGAAGTCCGGAGGTATAGCTAGTCGTGTCAAGCGCAAAATGAAACGAGCAGCTCGCTGGATCAATGAACAATTGGAGCATTAAGTAATGGCAGAAGAGGAGGATTGGTTGTATGAGATCAATGCGAAGCAATCGTTGCTTGCTATTGATTTTAAAGAGATCTGGCGATACAAAGATCTGTTGTTGCTCTTTGTGCGGCGGGATATTGTTTCCGCCTATAAGCAGACGATCTTAGGGCCGTTATGGTACTTAATTCAGCCGTTGTTTACCGGAGTGATCTTTACGTTGGTATTTAACAATATCGCAAGTATTCAAACCGGAGGGGCACCACCTTTTCTTTTTAATTTGGCAGGGATCACTATGTGGAGCTATTTTTCACAGTGTTTAAATACAACCTCCAATACTTTTGCTAGTAATGCGGGTTTGTTCTCTAAAGTATATTTTCCACGGATCATCACCCCACTGTCTCAGGCGATTTCTGCTTTATTTAAGTTGAGTATACAGTTGCTCATCTTTGCTTGTTTTTATGTGTATTTTGTGTTGAAGGGCTACGCATTACAACCTGATGTTACGCTGTGGTTGTTTCCGGTGGTGTTGGGAATCCTGGCCGTTTTAGGCTTAGGTTTAGGGATGTTGATCAGTTCGTTGACCACGAAGTACCGGGATTTTAGAATCCTGATCGGGTTTGCGACGACCTTGTTGATGTATGTCTCTGCGGTGATGTATCCTATTGCTGAAGTGAAAAATAGTAACAGTTTAAGTGCATATGCCTGGTTGATCGAACTGAATCCTATTGCGATCCTTATTGAGGCCTTTCGGTCTATGAGTCTTCAAGAAGGGCTTTTTGATTGGGGACTTTTGGGATATTGCGGGGTGCTTAGTTTAGGTGTGTTTTTTATTGGTTTGATCGTTTTTAACCGAACCGGGAGGAATTTTATTGATACGATTTAGCTGGGAGTCGATAGGTTTTAGTCGATAGCTGGTAGTTGGTAGCTTGAAGGAGATAGTGGTTAGTCGGTAGCTCATAGTCAATAGCTTTTAGGTCTTAGTCAGTAGGTTTTTTAAAAATATGGAGTGCGTTATGAAGGAGGTTAGTTTTGATTTTGAAAGTTTGAGCGTTTATCAGAAAGCGCTGGATTTTATTGATGAAGTATATAAACAAACAGAATCATTTCCGAAGTAGGAGCTTTACGGACTCAGCTCTCAATTTATCAGAGCAGCCTGTTCCATTTCGTTGAACATTGCCGAAGGTAAAGGCGATAGTAATGCGCAATTCAACAGATTTTTAAATATTGCTAAGAATTCGGCGAAAGAATGTGTGGTGTGTTCCACAATTGCTTTTAGGCAGGGTTATATTAAAAAGTCAAAGGATTTGGATAATCGCCAGCAGCTAGCTGAGTTATTAAAAATGATTGCTGGGCTGCAACGGTTTTTAAAAGAAGGATAGCTTTTAGGTAATAGTCGATAGCTCTTAGCTTTTAATATTACCAATTGACTATCGACTATAACCTATTAGCTACAGCCTAATTCCTAATATAAAATATGTCAGATATTATTCTCAAAGCCAAAAATATTTCTAAGCAATACCGACTGGGAACGGTTGGGACGGGCACACTGCGGGATGATCTTAAGCGGAATTGGGCACGTTTACGAGGTAAGGAAGATCCTTTTTTGAAAATAGGTGCCGTAAATGATCGCAGTCAGCAATCGACAGAGGATTATGTATGGGCGTTGCGCAATATCAACTTTGAGGTTAAACAAGGGGAGGTTTTAGGAATTATAGGGAAAAATGGAGCAGGAAAATCTACTTTACTTAAAATTCTTTCCCGTGTTACTGCACCAAGTACCGGAGTTATTAAAAGCCGGGGCCGGATTGCCTCTTTACTTGAAGTAGGTACGGGTTTTCATCATGAATTGACCGGGCGTGAAAATATCTATTTAAATGGGGCCATACTTGGGATGCAAAAAGCGGAGATCACCCGAAAGCTCGATGAGATCATTGCTTTCTCCGGGTGTGAACGTTATATCGATACGCCCACCAAGCGCTATAGCAGTGGGATGACCGTACGTCTGGCCTTTGCGGTGGCTGCGCATTTGGAACCTGAGATCCTTGTTGTGGATGAGGTGCTTGCGGTGGGAGACGCAGAATTTCAGAAGAAAGCTATTGGAAAGATGCAGGATATTTCTCAGGGAGAAGGGAGAACGGTGTTGTTTGTAAGTCATAATATGGCAAGTGTACAGAGTTTATGTACTCAAGGCTTAGTTCTAAAAAATGGCGGTATCAATCTTAAAGGGGATGTAGATTTATGCGTGAATGCATATCTGAATGCAGATGGCCCAAAGGAAGGGATTTTAGAATTTAGAGAAGATAGACAAGGTCTAGGGAAAATAAAATTTAAGAAAGTAGAAATTTTCAATAGTTCAGGAAATATTTCAACAACGCTCTTAAACGGCGAAGATTGTATTGTGCAAATAATCTTGAAAAATCCTAACTTAATTCAGGTAGATAATCTTCGAATTGATTTTGGAGTCAATAATTCAAAAGGTTACCGTGTTTCTTGGATGAGTACTTTACTATCTAAAAATCCTCTAAAGGTGAATACTTCTAAAGAATTGAAAATATATTTGAATATAAATGAACTTCCTCTTTCCAAAGGGTCGTACACTTTAACATGTAATTTAATTGTGAATGGTAAAAATCAGGACTATATAAGGGATGCAGTCGACTTTGAAGTTGAAAATGGTGATTTTTTTGGTAGTGGTAAAGTGGCTCTAGAGAATCAGGGAGATTTATTATTAAAACATTCTTTTTATAGTTAATATACCTAAAAGAGACGCGTAATACTTTTTTAGCCCATTACTCAAATTTGACAAAAATGAATATTCTTAAGCTCCGCAAGAAAATCCTAAAATTTCTGAAGAACGTCAATTTAGAACTTCTTGATAATTCAAAAAAAAATGACGATATATATTCGCTAGGTGTTTTACAAAATCTACTGGTTGGTTATCCATACCTGCCTTTAAATGGGGGAGCATTAAGACCAGTTGTTATTGCTTATGTATTGAATGAGATTATTATAAATAACAGAAAAAATATCCTTGAATTTGGCTCCGGATTAAGTACAATTTTAATTGCTAGATTAATGAAAAAAAATTCTATTGACGGAAGAATTATTTCTGTTGAGCATAATCGAGATTGGTGCGAAAAAATTAATGGACTTATAGAAAAAGAAAATTTAGCATCATACATTACAATTATTCATAGTGAACTTGAGGTTACAAAAACCGGGCTCGGAGAAATTAATTGGTATGGGGAGGAAAAAATATTAAAAACTATTGATGATTCTTTTAATTTTGATTTGCTATTAATAGATGGTCCTCCTGCAAATTCACCGGATATCAAATTGTCTAGAGCTCCAGTTTTTGAATTTATTGAAGGTAAGCTTAACAGTGATTTCTGTATTATTTTGGATGATGCAAATAGAGAGGGAGAGAAAATGATATTAGACTGGTACTTGAAAAAATCACCTTCTTTAAATTTTTCCATTGTAGCGAAAACTTTTGCAGTTTTGAGATCCAAATCTTTTTTTAATCCAATTCCGGTTTACTATTCTAAATAATTGAAAACGATAGTTTATACGGCGATATTTGGAGATAAGGACTTTTTGAAGGAACCTAAAAACTGTAGTGGTCAAGAAAATGTTGATTACTACTGTTTTACAGATAATAAATCGTTGTCAAGCGAATGCTACACTATAAAAACAATCAATCCGACTCATTTTGATTTAACTAAGAACGCTAGAAAACTGAAAATAATTGGATTTAGCGGTATTGAAAATTATGATGTGGCTATTTGGCACGATGCTAGTTTAAGGATAGACGCAAGTAAAATCCCCAATTTGATTAAAAGCTTGAATGGTAAAGATATAGCTACATTTAAGCATCCTCAAAGAAAATGTTTTTATCTTGAAGCTATCGCAATTATAAGGCTTAATAAAGATTACCCTTTAAGGGTCTTATATTTAACGATAATTTTTTTTTTAAAACGGTATCCAGTTGATGCAGGCCTTTACGAGACTTCCATACTAGTAAAAAACTTAAAATCTGAAAAGCTAAGAAAGTTTTTAAGGTGTTGGTGGTTTTGGGTGAAAAGTTATAGTCGAAGAGATCAACTTTCTTTTGATTATTGTTTGAAAAAAAATGACTTAATGTTAAGTTATCTAATTGGGTCTAGAGATAGTAATGATTATAGTGAATTCGAAAACCATCAATATAATTATTACCTCGATAAGCGCCAAAAGGCGTTTAATCAGTCTCCAGTTGCAAAAAAAATATCAATTAAATTGATAGGATTAATGCGTAAGATAAAACGTGGCTTGTGAAAATTTTTATAGTTATTGTCACTTATAACGCCATGCCTTGGATTGAGAGGTGTCTAAGTAAGTGTTGCAATTATAATGTCATTGTGGTAGACAACTTATCTACCGATAAAACGCTAGAATTTCTAAAATTCAATTTCCCTGATGTTCTTGTTATTAAACAAAAAGACAATTTAGGCTTTGGTAAAGCAAATAATATAGGTATTTCTGAAGCACTCCGTAGAGGGGCAGATTACATATTACTTTTAAATCAGGATGCATATTTAGAATCAGATACTTTGGATCAACTTATTAGGGTAGCCTCTGAGAATTCAGAGTATGGTATTCTAAGTCCCATTCATCTTGACGGAGGAGGTAAGCGTTTTGATCGTAATTTCACAAACTACATTCATTACGACAAGAACAAAGATTTTTTCAGCGATGCTCTTTTTAACCGATTAAACGGTATTTACGAGGTTCCGTTCGTAAATGCGGCCTGCTGGTTTTTACCAAGAAAAACATTAGAAACAATTGGAGGTTTTGATCCCATTTTTTTTCATTATGGGGAGGACGAGAATTATTGTCAGCGCCTAGTATATCACGGAATCAAAATAGGGGTTGTTTCTCATTGTTATGTACGACACGATCGGGAGAACCGCATTAAAAAGGATACTGAAGAGAATAAGTCGTATTCATTATGGCTCAAAAATGAAGAGCTACGCTACAAGATCAACAATGCTGACCTAACGAAGGATCCTAATCTTACAAAGCCCATAGAAATACAGAAAAGGGTTTTAATGAGAGATTTTATTTTTTTTAGAATCAATAAAATCAATAACCGAATTAACTATATTAAAAGTTTAAAGCGATGTAAAAATGAGGTTATTCAAAGTAGGTCTAAAAATAAAAGCAGAGGGGCGCACTACCTTAATTGAGTCCTTACCTTACTTAGATGTACATTCAGTCAATTTTACATTAGGATAGTGCTTTTGTGAAGAGAATCAAGTAAAAGTTATGGCACGGCATATGATTCGGTTGTTAGATGATGTGGAGCTGGCGAGAGAATAGGTTAGAGCGAAGCGCAAATATATTGCTGAGACATTTACGATGCAGCGTTATATATTGAAGTTGGATGAGGTATTGCTTCAAGCAGCTGAACAAGTCTAGAATAAAGAAAGTCGATTACATATTTAACCGACTTTCTTAGCTGAAAAATTACACCACCCGTAAAATGTTGACAGTGTTGAAGGCTCCGTTATTGAGGTGGTATTGTACTCCGTTCATTTCCTGAAAAAAGGAGAGTTGTAAGAGCATCATCTTGATGCCGGTTCCTGTAACCACCGCCGGAGCAAGTGTTACATTATCTGGTATCAGGTTGATGGGGAGGTTTACCGGATCGCTAAGCTGTAAATCGCCGACTTCGGTTGTGAAATCTAAAATTAGGAAGGCTGATTGCAAAGTAACATGGGTAGCTCCCGGAGGAACGACCAGTTGGGTGCCGGGAATAAAGTTGGGAATGCTGATCTCACCGGTGGTCGTGTTCACGGTATAGTCGGCACGAAGCACTTGCGACAGAATCGCATTTTCGTTACAATCAAAATTTTGTAAGAGTACTTTTCCTTCGGGAGTGGTCAGGCCCACAGCAGGATTGCGTAAGCCTCTGGGTGAGGTCGTATCCTGATTTTTGATCAACATCATTGTGCTCATAAGTCTTGAAGGCAGGCTGTTGTCTTTAGAATTACAAAGTAGTCTGGAGAGCGCGCGCCGAAGTGTTTTACCTGCGGTTGCTGCCAGCCCAAATTCGTTCGCGTTTTCGCGCGTTCGTATAAACGCCGGGTCGCTTTGAATACGCTCTTTACTGATACCGCCTTTGGTGCGAATGAAGTAGCCGTTTTTTCCTTTGTAGAAGGTTAAGTTGTCAAGGGTACCTTCAATTTTAATTAAGCCTTTGAGTACAGCCATAATGATATGTGTTAAATTAAATGCGTTTATTGGCACCGCCAAAGGGTTTAATACCCTGTCCCGATAGCTATCGGGATGCCTCGAAATTGAAAATTCGTTTCCAATCAATGCCTCATGGGCCTGCCTTTGTCGGCTCTTAGGTTTGTAAAATGATTTTGAATTAATTTTCCAAAAGAAAAGGATGGGTGAAC
>NZ_JAYMEI010000027.1:0-27539 GCF_037029365.1 Leeuwenhoekiella sp. CH_XMU1409-2
CATCGCTATGGCATTAATTAAAAATCAAACAAATTATAAAAACCGCTTGGAATTGTCATAGAAATCGAAGTGACAGTCTTCATACCCGAAGAGTTACACGAATTCAGACTTCCCTCGGTTCAGAATAGGTACGGGAAACTCCAAAGGACAGGAGCGGTAGCAAAAAAATGAACAAACATGATTTTAAACGATTCTTTAGTCTACCCTCTCACCTCTCACCTCTCATGTCTAAAATCTAAATACTCCTCCTATTGTAAGCATTCCCAAAACACGCAGACTAAAGCAACTCACAACCAAAACCTTAGTATGCGCGCTTTACTCCTCCTCGGTCTTTTTATCCTGACGCTTTCATGCAATTCTAACAACTCCAAAAAAGAGCAGCCGGTAGCCCCGGTGACGGAAACTCCTGAACGCTATCCTGCACATTTCAGTAAGGTGCTGGACGCGCACGGTACACTTGCCGATTGGGATGCTTTTAAAACCTTAAGCTATACGCTCGTTCCCGAACAAGGCACTGAAGAAGTCCACACCATCGATCTGCATTCGCGTAAAGACCGTTTGGCCATCGGTACGGCGACCATAGGCTATGACGGCAAGGAAGTATGGGTCAAAGACCCAGATTCGATCTATAAAGGCAATGCTGCATTTTACCACAACCTGATGTTTTACTTCTATGCCATGCCCTTTGTGCTCGCAGATGAAGGGATCATTTATGAAAAAACCGAAGCCCTGCAGGTAGCAGACACCGCCTATCCCGGGATCAAGATGCAGTTTGAAGCCAACATTGGCGCTTCGTCTAACGATGAATATTACCTGTATTACGACCCCAACACCCACCAGATGCGCTGGCTGGGGTATACTGCTACCTTTGGCGCTGCCAAAAAATCAGACCGCGTGAATTACATCGCCTACCACGACTGGCAGGAAGTTGAAGGCATCGTGTTACCGCACGCGATCAGTTGGTACACCGTAGAGAACGGCATCCCCACCCAACCCCGAAGTACCGTACGTTTTGAACAAGTAAGCCTCAGTACTGCGTCAAAACCGAAGGGGTTTTATGCTAAATGATTTTAGATTTAAAACAAAAGAGAAGAGATAATAGAAAAAAGACTAAAGCCCCTTACCCGGAGGGTTAATATCTTTTTCTTTAGTATATCAATAAGGCTCCATTAAGAATTTTTGAAGCCATAAAAAAGTTGGCAGTAGCAGTCTTCAGTTTGCGGTGGATAGAGGAGAGACAAAAGAGAAGAGAATAAAGAGAAAGGACAGCGTCAAATACGAAAGTAGAAATTGGAAATATGAAATACGCTTCGCCCTGTCACTTCGAGTGATGCTTGAGCGCCTTAGCGCGAAAGGGTTGTATCGAGAAGTTTTCGAGACAGCAATAAGGGTAACTATAAACTCACTGACTTCAAAGACTTCTCGATACAACTGAATCCCTGCTACCGCTGGTATTCAGTCACTCGAAGTGACAGTCTTCATACCCGAAGAGTTACACGAATTCCCATGTTCCCACGCTGCCTGTCCCAATGCATATAGGGAATTGTATCGCGTGTTCGTTAGATCTCAACTCGAGGATTTTTTGAAGCAACCTCTTGAAGCAGGCGGTCATTTTGACCATCGGGAGAAATCGCATACTGTATCCCTCATCCCCAGCCCTTCTCCTCCCGAAGCTTCGGGAGAGAAGGGAGTTAGCTTGTTGTGTGATCTCTCCTAACGTCGAGATGACTAGGCGCATTCATACCCGAAGAGTTTAACGAAATCATAATTCCCTCGGTTCAGAATAGCTGCAAGGGCAGAGCGCTAAGGAAAGGTCTAGTAGACCTTTTTAGCGAATGAGCCAGGTGGCGCGTTGGCTTTGATATGGATTACTTTACTTCAAGTAAGAACTACTCTTAGAAAAACGTAAGTAGCGACGCGGAGCTGACAAAGCGGTTTTTGCCTGATAAGGCAAAAAATTCCTTAGCGAGGGGGTCTTTTCTTTTGTGTAGCCTGTCCTGAGCGATAGTCGAAGGATTTCTTTGGACAAGCAAAGAAAATGAACAAACACGATTTTAAAAACACTTTATCATTTCATCTCAAATTTTAGTACCCTATTAAGAAAGTTTAGCTGCACCTTTGCGTCTATAAAACCAACGAAGTAGAACTTACGTTTATATTTAAAAGTGCGATGAAAAACAGAATCATTCTTTCCGCGTTATTGGCTGCAACTATTGCTTTGAGCTTGTTGTTCACAGGTTGTGCCGATACGCCTAAAAATACAGACAGCGCGCAGACCACCGAGGCTGTTGCGCTCAACACCACAGGTACTGCCGAAGAGGCTGCGATGCCTGCCGAAACACCGGTGCCTCAGGACCGGGCAACCGCCTATTTTGCCAGCGGATGTTTCTGGTGTGTAGAAGCGGTGTATGAAAGTGTAAAAGGTGTAGACGAAGCCGTTTCGGGCTATGCCGGTGGACATACCAAGAACCCAACCTACGAGGAGAGCAATACCGGCCGTACGGGACACGCCGAATCGGTTAAGGTGATCTATGATCCTAGTGTGATCAGCTTTAGCCAACTCGTTGATGTGTATTTCGGTTCGCAAAACCCAACACAGGTAAACGGTCAGGGACCGGACCAAGGTTCGCAATACCGTTCGATCATTTTTTATCAGAATGATGCCGAAAAACAGATCATCGAACAAAAGAAAGCTGCTTTGGAAAAAGCATTGGGCGAACCGGTAGCCGCAGAGATCAAGCCTTTTGAGAAGTTCTGGATCGCAGAAGCCTATCATCAAAACTACGAGGTACAGCATCCGGAAAACCCATATATCCAAAACGTATCGATACCGCGTATCAACCGTTTTAAAGAAAAGTTTCCTGAACTTTTAAAAGCGAACAGCCACTAGGCTGAACTATGAAGAAGAAAAAAGAAGCCCTAAGCCCTTTCAACACGGAGAGGGCTTTTTTATTTGGCGCCGCCAAAGGGTTTAATACTCCGAGACTTACGTCGAATTTAAAAATTCGTTTCCAACCAACGCCTCATAGGTCTGCCCTGAGGTAGTGTAATGGCACCGCCAGACAACCGCGCGTCTGGCACTTCCGTTAAAACGCATACAAAGCTTCAAGGCATCAGTATATCCTTCTTCTTTATGTAGTAGCTTTGCAGCACCCTAACGTCAATACTCCTTTTTTACATGCATTTACGCGACGCTTCCCCTCAACGTAAAAAGATCGCTACGATACTTACCTTTTTGTCGATTCCGCTTTCGGGCTTTATGACCGACATCTACCTGCCGTCGTTTCCATCAATGGCACGCAACCTCAGCGTTTCAGAACAAAGTATTCAGTTGACACTCACCTGTTTTTTTCTGAGTTACGGGTTCTCCCAATTGTTTGTAGGCCCGGTAGCCGACAGTGTAGGCCGGCGCAAACCTATGCTGATCTCGCTGGCCGTATTGCTGCTAAGCAGCCTCGCCGTGACCTTTACCGGCGAAGTGCTGGTGATCAGTGTGCTGCGTATCGTACAAGGGATCGCCACCGCCTTTATTGTAGTCGCCAAACGTGCCTATTTTGTTGACCTCTTTGACGATGAAAAACGAAAACACTACCTCAGCTACTTTACTATTGTATGGAGCTGCGGACCCATCATCGCGCCTTTTTTAGGGGGCTTCCTCGAAGAGCATCTGGGCTGGCAGTCTAACTTTTACTTCCTCGCGATCTATGCGGCCATCCTGTTTGTAGGCGAACTCGTGTTCAGCGGGGAGACCATACGCAACTACAAGAAATTCAACCTCAAGAAAACCGGCTTGCTGTATCTGGCCATGCTGAAGAACCCCGGTTTTATCTTAGGCATCGCCGTTTTGGGCTGTGCCTATTCGGTGGTGATGGTGTTCAACATCGCAGGGCCGTTTGTGGTAGAACAGCATTTTAATTACAACGCTGTGATCATTGGCTATTGCACCCTCGTTTTAGGCTTTGCCTGGATGATCGGTGGAATCTTAAGCAAGCGTTTTACGCCGGTGAACTTTACTAAAAAGATCCGTCTGGTATCACTAACGCAACTTGTATTGATAGGCCTCTTTATCGGCTTAGGCAGTATGATCGACAATCTGGTGCTGCTCGTAGGTTTTGCCTTTATCGTGCACATCTGCTCCGGGTTTTTGTTTACCAATTACTTTACGCAGAATATGGTGTTCTTTCCCGGAAACGCAGGCATCGCCGGCGGACTTATGGGCGGGCTCCTGTACATCATTACCTCGATGGGCAGCTTTGTGATCTCCCACTCCGGAAGCATTGCCGATACCAAGGATATGGCCCTCCGCTACCTGCTCATCGCCGCCCCACTGGCCGTAGTGATCTTCTTTTCGCTTCGCTACTTTAAAAAACGCGACCTGCGGAAACGCCAAAGCGTGTTGAAGGTTCAAGGCTAATACGGTTTTTCGGTTTGTTGTTTTCGGTTTACAGTTTGTTGTTTTCTGTTGGAAGTGTCACATCGAGCGTGTCACACTGAGCTTGTCGAAGTGCATTCCTAAATTCAAGATTCAAAGGCTAAAATTCAAAGTTGAAAGCAAACAAAACAAAAAGCTCCCCTCCTTACGGAGGAGGGGTGGTGCCACACGCTATCCTGAAATAGTATCAGTATCGCGATCCTTTGTACTATCTGCTTTCAAACACCTTGAATTGTAAAAATCCAATACCTCACCTAGTTGGGTATTTGAAAACTCTTTGTTTTCTACCTTTTCCAACAATTCAGGGCAGTTTTCAAAGTACATGGTCATCGCTTTTTTAAAACTCTTTGCAAAAGGAATTCCTTTGGTGTACAGATGTTCTACCTGATCGCTTTCTCCATATCCTACATAGTAGCTGTATCGGGGAAGGTTAATTTCATTATAGAGATTACGACTCGATGCCACAGGTACTTCCTTACCATCTTCTAGGATAATGGTTTGCGGCTTGGCCAAGTCACCTGTTGGTTGTGGCACGCTTACAAAAGAATTGGATAGCGCTCTGCCTTCGTACAATTTTACATACAGACTTAAACTATCGAGAGAAACCACCTCTAAAGCTCTAGGGTATTTTCCACCATCTATGTATTTATATCTGAATTTACGGTAATAATTATGCTCCAGAATATCAATCCCGATCAGGTCTTTGCCATTGTATTTTTTCCATCGCAACGTATCATTTTCAAACATAATCGAAACCGTGGTAGAAACACCACTAATCTCGCCATATCCATTTACACGTGTGCTGTCTTTTAGAATAAGTACTGCTTTTCCTTTTTGAGCAATAGCTTGGTGACTTAATGTAACCAGAAGTAGTAATAGTAGTTGTTTTAGCATACTGTAAAACTAAACAAAATAAGAAATCATCAATAATAAATAGAATTAGCTGTCACATCGAGCGTGTCACACTGAGCTTGTCGAAGTGCATTCCTAAATTCAAGATTCAAAGTTTAAAATTCAATATTAAAGACTACAGCCTAATGTAAACCTCACGCTGAACACTTTTCAGCATCTCATTAACCTGCTTGCAAAAAGCTACTTGTGCGACCCTGAGACAAGCTCAGGGTGACAAACGCCCTACTCCTGTTTATGTAAGGTTAGTTTAGAACTGGAAAAGACCAGCTGATCGTCTTTGACATAAACATTCCCTAAGTGTATCCTGGTCATTTCAGGATCGGTGTACTCTATTTTCAGATCATAGGAGAATTCCATCACTTTTAAATCCTGAGTTCCTGAAGCCTCCCAACTTCCGGTATACTCATGCGCCCCAGACATATCCACCAGATGTATGGTTGCTTGATTATTGGCTTGAAGATCTACTCCGGTAATCCCCGTCCATTCATCTTGATGTAGCGGAATCTCCGTTTCCCAGGCACCCATCAGTTCGTCCTGCGTATAGGGATAGCGGTCGTCTTCCTTGACTTCTAAGCAACTGGTCAAAAGAACTAAGACCCCTAGCAACAGGTTTACGCTTTTAAAGCTAAAACGATACATAGATTTGTATTAGATTGATGCACTTTAAAACTACTAAAAGCCTAGGAATCAAAGGTAGCAATAGGCTATTTTATTTATAGGAAACACGGCAGCACACGTTCTAAACGCAACCTGTAGCTATAGCGAACGTATGCAAAAAACTTACTTCTGTTTTTGCATAGAAAAACCAGCCGCCAAAAAGACCAAATGCATGTTTTCCTCACGTAACAATCCAAGGTAGCGCATGGTATGTGAAGGCGTGGGGTTGTACTGTATCATTAAATCATAATCCGGGAGTTTGCTCCCTGAAACTTCCTCATCTTCCGGTAGTCCCCAACTCCCGGTATACTCATGAACGCCTGTACTGTCAGTAAACCGCAGTTGCGCCACGTGATTGGCTAACAAGTCTGCGCTGCTAATGGCTGCCGCGCCCTTATCTCGCCCTTCTGGTAGGAGATCCCAAGTACCAACGATTTCATTTACTGTATAGGTAATGGGGTCTGCTGCTTCTTTTTGCTCTTTACACGATTGGAACAAAACAAAGATACCTGCCACAAGACTTAGGTATTTGATGCTGAATGTATTCATAAGGTTGTTTTTGATTGATGAAGTTTAAAACTAGTAAAAGTCTAGGGATCAAAGGAGGGAATAGGCTGTTTTATGTGGTGTATCGAAATAATTTTGGATTATATTTCAATCGCCAAATAAAAAAATTATCATAATAAACTTTTATAGTCTTATCTAATTAATGATTCTATAATTTCATCTGAGTCAAAATCTGGCGAACCTTGTCGAGCATAGTAACTTGAGTATCTCTCAATCAAGTCTTTTAAAAATGGCATTGAAATCGTAGCAAAGTTATCCGCAGCTTTTGTGTTAATTTTTTGCTCTAATTCTTCTACTGGTATTGAGTATTTATCTTGAAAATCAATTATTCCAGCATTGATAGAACTATGTCTTGGGATATAATGATAGTATGGCTTAGCACTATTAGTGATTAATTTTGAAAGCTCAGATTTTTTTGTTCCACTAAGATCTTCAAATTTTTCAATGTCCTTTAACTTTTTAAACTCTGAAATCTCCTCTAGTTCTTTTATCCTAAGTAAAAACACTTTTTCTACTTTTCTTTTTCCTCTATGGTAAACAAAATCACATGCTGGAGTTAGTACAGCGTATCGAACATCGTCTAGTAAGATTAAGTCACCTGTTGAAAGGTTTTCTCTTACAGGCCTTGTTATATAAAACTCGCTTGGATGTATTTTGCTTTCATCTAAATACTCCAACATATGTAAAATGGTGTAACGTAGAAGTGAGTCTTCTTTCTCTGTTGAAGTTCGTTTGTTATCTAGAGCCCAATTGTCTAAAGAAGTTGAAATGTGATTCCAGAAAATGTTTTGGATTAATTCTTCAATTTTTCCCTTCCGATTTAAAAGGTTAAGAATACCTGTAGCTTTGATTGTCTTGAATTTATCAAGAGTATCCATAACATCTACCTCATCTCTCTGAAAAACTCTAAAAACTGAACTTGGTACATTCAATTCATCTGAGATGTGATAAGGGGTTCCTGTGATTACAAAGGTCGGAAAGCGTAAATTCTCTTTGATTTCTTTGACAACCTCGTTTCCAGAAGTATCTGTTCCTCCCGAACCTATTAAGTCTAAATCTACAATCGCACCATCAAATATATTCTCAGAATTTTTTAGTGCTACAATAGCCTCATCCTTACTTTGTATCCAAAGCTGGTTGATTTGATATTCCTCATTTTCTCTATTGAATAAGTCAATATTGGTTTTGTATACATCGTCGTAGATTGCCTTATCATCTTCAACAATTAATATTTTTAACTCTTCCATATTTATTTGCTGATTTCAATTTGGAAGTTCACTCCGTTATCACTTTTTCTAGCCGAAAGTTCACCATTGAGCCTATCTGATGCTTCCCCAGCAATGGCTAAACCAAGACCAGTTCCTTCAATTTTCTTAGAATAACCAGGTTCAAAAATGGCTCCAGATTCAATTTCCAAATCTGTTAAGCCTGGACCAGTGTCCTTATAGTCGATAATAACAGAGTCTTTATTTTGAATAACTTCTATTACAATTTTCTTTTCAACTGTCTTGGATATACCTAACCAATAAACACTGTTTTCAATTAGGTTTGTTAAAGCGATATACAAATCTTCTGACCAACCAAAAATTTCTACCCTTTCATCTCCAACAATGTCAATTTTAATATTTGCTTCTTCAATACTTGATTTGAAAACATCTAAACTCTCGTTAATAACACGAATAACTGAAAAGTCAGACTTTTTCTCCCTCTTTAGTTTGGCTAGAGGTGATATTCGCTTAAATAGAGTCGAAATAAACTTGCTATTCATCTTAAATCCATTTATGCTTTTTACTAGGCGTTCATAGTCCTCTTCAGTTGGTTGTGCTCGATAGAATTTTAAGTAACGCTCCATTATCTTAGTTTCAGAATTGAAGAACTGCAATGGCTTTCTACCTTCGTGAAGAATAAAGTTGACAATTTTACCTAGAGTTGCTTGACCTTGATAAATGGCTATTGTTTTTTCAATTTCCTCTTTGAGTTCAGCTTTCTTAGCCTCTTCTTTGGTTAATATATTTTCAATCTCGTCAATTGCATTCTCGTCTATTTTAAACTCAGATAGTGTTTTACCAATTGAAGACTTAACATCCGTTAGGCTAAAAAGCGTATTTATTTTATCTTGAATTTTAGACGTTTCACCTCTGCTTTTTTTACTTTTTAATCTAAACCCATATCTTCTTTCCTCTAACTCTGAAAGTGCCTTTTGAGAAAGCTCAACCAATCCAGAATAAAACTCATTCTCTTTTAAACCATCTCTTGCACTTTTTTCTTCTAATCCTGATGCTTCCTCTGATTGGATTGTGACAAATCCAACGATTTGATTATTACTTACTCTATCGGCAAAACTTTGAACTCTGCTTTTGTCAAGCCCAAGCCAATCAACACCCTTATTACCGTAAGGTCTAATCCTAAATGAATTCTTATAAATATTTACACCATAGACCTCATTAAGTTGATTTCTTGCCTCTCTTTTGCCCATAAGAACCTTTGAAACTGGATTAATTAGTCCTTTGTTTATTAGGTTTTCAATAGCTTCAGGTTCACGGTCAAAAACTCTAAAATCTATTTTAACTTCGCCACAAAATTTACTCGATTCTGATATTTCTAAATTTTTCTCAATCTTTTCAGTTTGGACAACTTCAGGATTTACATTGTTTTCAAACAATAGATTTGCCTTTCCTTTATCAGATATTGTTCCTGACACACGATAATCATAATATTTTATGATAGGATACGTCTCAATTTTTATATTATCATCAATATCTTTAAATGGTGAATTCTTAAATGACAAATTTATCTTGAATTTGTCTTCAATTGATTCATTAAATGGTGAAATAAGCTTCCTTAATTCACTGACCAATTGGTTTAGTGTATCTCTATTCCAATAAGATAGTTTAGTATCTATTTTTTCAATGACTTTTTCATCACCATTTTCATCAATAACTATTTCTTCATATTTTTCATCTTTAGCAATAATTAAAATATCTGTTCCAGAGGCCTCTTGAGTTTCTTTCTTCTCAATGAGAAGTTCTATGTTCTCAAGAAATTCATCTGTTTTAAAAATTCTCCAGTCAATAACAGCCTCAGATTTTTCACCATTTGCATCAACTGTAGAAAGTGTCATTTCTTGACCTAAAATGGAAGCAGCAAAACGACCAATACCTTTTCTCCCTTGCAAGGTTCTTGAACCATTTTTACTCACTTTTCTCTTGAGCTTATCGTTGGTTGCTGGAACTAGCCATTTATTAATTACTGTGTCGAAATCCATTCCATGACCATCATCTTTAATAGAAATAATCAAAGCCTGTTCATTGTCAATTTCGGTGTATTTAAAAACAATGTCGACTTTCGTGGCGTCTGCATCGTATGAATTTTTGACTAGTTCAACCAATGCAGCATAAGAATCTCCTATTAAATCGCTACCGATTGTATGAATCAATCTAGCTGCTGGTCTAATCTTGTATGTTAAATCATCGCTCATTGAAGCTGTTTTTTAATTTTATTAGCAATTTTTTTTGCCATTAAAGGTGGAACAGCATTCCCAATTTGTCTAAAAGCAGCAGTTCTTCCTCCCTCAAAATAATAGTCATCAGGGAAAGATTGAATTCGAGCAGCTTCACGAACTGATATAGATCGAACTTGCTTTGTATCTGGGTAGATATAATGATGTCCATCTTTTGCAATATGTGCAACCATAGTATGTGACAATCCTTTTATATCAACTACTTTAAAACGATCTACAAATGCTTTTTCATTTTTATGGGTTTTGAGTTTAGAAGGTAGATCAGGGTATTTTAGGCGTTCAGATTCTTTTAGCCATTTGTTTATGGCGATCTTATATATTTTTAAATCCCGTTCATTATGAGGCCTTGCGATATGTTGCGTCACAAAGTCAACCCCGTTTCTTAACTCATACTTCTCTAAATACGGCGTAATCTGCCCCGTATATTTTGTAACATTATTTTGTTCTCCCGGTTTAAGCTTTTTTAAATCTGAGAGTATCTGATCTAAAGTATACTTTTCCTTAACCTTTGTAAAAGACGGATATTGAAAGCTAAAACCCTTTTGCCATCCTATTAGGATAATCCTTCTTCTTTTCTGTAAAACACCAAAATGTTCAGATTTTTGAATGGTATAATCTAACTCATAACCTATGCGCTTAAAATAAGCTTGCATATTTTTAAAATAGCTACCGCTTTCCGCAGTAATCAACCCCATAACATTTTCAAAAACAAACACTTTTGGTTGATACTTTTTTAAGAATTTGGCGTATTCCTTGTATAAAAAATTCCTTGGGTCATCCTTCATCTTATTTTTATCCCGAGAGCGTCCAACTAACGAGTAAGCTTGACAAGGAGGTCCTCCAACAATTAAGTCAACCGGCTTGCCCTTAACGAGGTTGTCTATTTTTGCAAATATCACTTTGTTATTATCACCTCCAATTGCGGTATTTATCACCGAATTTGAAATAGTCGAAGAACTATTTTTTTCTAAAAAGTCACTCCGCGAAATATCCCCTAATATGTACTTATAGTAATCCTTTAGTTTATCTTCTGATTTTAATTTATGATATATAAGCCTAGTCTCTAAAGTTTCGCAGGCTTTAGCATCTATTTCGACATGAGCAATAGGCTCAAATCCAGCATTAATGAAACCTTCTGAAAGCCCCCCAGCCCCCGAAAAAAGATCTATAAAGTTTAGTTGCCTCATTCTATATTAATATGGATTTACCCAACAGACCTGAAAATCTACGGGTAACACCCCTTAACTTTTAAAAATTATGAAAATAATACGAAAGTACTTATTTGAAATGGTTTAAAATCTTCCGTAAGTAGTCATATTTTTAGTCAATTTATAAACAAAATATAATTGTACTCTACAGAATCCCGTAAATACTTGTAGTTTATACACATAAAGGGGGAAAACACCCCCTTCTCTTCTAAATTACAGTACTTAAAAACACGATCCCAAAGAGCCATCCGGTATATAGCAGCGTATAACCCAAGGCATAGGTCAGTGCTAAAAAGAGGTTGCCACGGGTTTGCTCAGCTTTGTTAAACACCTGTTTTAAGGCGCTAAAAAACACCCAATACAGCATCATAATCAGGATGAATAGCGAAAACCAAAAGAGCACTTCTAAAAAGAGCAACAGCAAGAGAAACACGATGCCCATAACCACCCAGAGCAGGATACTCAGCACCACGCCTGCCAGGCCATCTCCCACATCAGTATCAGGCATTTTAAACCTGCCCACAGCGTCATACTCCATAAACGTACCGGTTTTATAGCTACGGTATTTAGGGAAATCATCTTTGAGCCCCACGCCTTTGTAGAGTCCGTAGCTCATAAATACAAACAAGATACTCCCAATGACCCCTAGAGCAAGGTAAAAGTTGGTCGTAAGCGCTCGGTGATACTGGATCCCGGTTAACCAAACCGTCAAGGCCGTTACCCCGATCACCAGCAGCGAAACGATAAATACGGTCTTGCCTTTAAAGTAAGGCCTGTTGGTTAGCTTGGGCATAACGCGGGTTTAAAGCTTGGGTTCTTGAATTACAAGATATTCAATTTATGTGTTTTAGGTGTTCCAACCCTTTAATTTTATTATTTTGAGTTATAGTATAGCCTCAAAAGCCCCTTTGTTCGGGTGTTCTCCCAGTGTTGTTCGGGTGTTGTTCGGTAAACACCCCCTTTTACCGAACCAGTACCGAAGGAGACCCGAAGGACAACCGAACAAAACCCTATCCAAACCTTTGTTTTTTGCTTTTAAAACACAAGGTTTTTACTTGTTGTTTTTTGAATAAAGCAGGTGTTTTTGGAGGTGGGTATTGGTAGGAGTAATGTGAGGGTTAAGGTGTGTTTTTATTGATTTTTTTAGTTTTTATGATTGTGACTTAGAGTCATGTTATGTTCATTTTCTTTGCTTGTCCAAAGAAATCCTTCGACTATCGCTCAGGACAGGCTACACAAAAGAAAAGACCCTTTTTCTTAGGTATTTTTCGCCTTAGGGCGAAAACCGCAATAGGGCTCCTAAATTTTCTCCAAGGCTTCAAAAATTCTTAACGGAGCCTTCTCGCTATACTGAAGAAAAAGAAGCGGAAACCCTTCGGGTATGAATGCGCCTAGTCATCTCGACATTAGGAGAGATCACACAACAGGCTAACTCCCTTCTCTCCCGAAGCTTCGGGAGGAAGGGCGCTAATATTCGAACTCAAAAGACAAACCTATTAGTTTTAAGCTTAACCAACACGCGATGCAATTCCCTATATGCATTGGGACAGGCAGCGCGGGAACATAAGGAAAGACAGCTCGAAAACAATGTCATCTGAACTTGTTTCAGCATCTCATCTAGTGAGACTTCTCGATACAATCCTTTCGCGCTCCGGCGCTCAAGCATCACTCGAAGTGACAGGGCGTTGTATTTCGTATTTTGTATTTCTTACTTTGTACTTTCGTATATCACACTGTCTTTACGCTTTGTTCTATTCTCTTTTGTCTCAAGTCTAAAATCTCAAGTCTATCTACCACAAACTGAAGACTGAAAACTGCTACTGCCCACTGTTTTTCCGATTTCTACTTTCGTATTTTCAAAACGTCTTTTCTCTTTTCTCTTTATTCTAACGTCTCAAATCTAAAATCTCATGTCTAAAAACCTACTCCTGTACCTCAGCATACCACTTCAACAACTTCTGCGTCATGGCAGCAGTGCGGTCGGGTTGTGCGGTGGCGAGGTTTGTTGTTTCAGCGGCGTCGGTCTCGAGGTTGTAGAGTTCGGGACGGCTGCCGTCGTAATCGCATAAGAGTTTATAGGCTCCGTCACGCATCGCCAGATCGGGTAGTTCGGTAAAGCCGTAGTAGTTTTTACGATCCGGCGGACGGCTGTAAAAAATAGGCGCTGTTCGGGAAGCCTGTGTTTTTCCTAGTAAGGTTTCGGTAAGTGCCTCGCCGTCGTAGGTGATGCTGTCGGCTACGGGAGTACCGGTAACTTCTAATATAGTCGGCACCAGATCGATCGCCGAAAACACCGAGCTTGCATTTCGGGTACCCACCGCTTCGGGAGCGATAAGACCGGGTCCCCAGACGATGAGCGACGAGCGAATGCCTCCCTCATACAAATGCGTCTTATAGCCTTTGAGTCCGCCCGCACGCCCCGCACCTTTTTCGGGTCCGTTATCCGAACAGATCAATACCAGCGTATTGTTTCTGAGTTGTTCATCGTTTTGAATGTAGTCAAAAAGCTTGCCTACCTGTTGGTCTAAAGCTTCGAGCACCGCCAGGTACAAGCCGCGTTTGCCTTGTTCTTTTGCCACTCCATATTCTTCATACGGCGGCCAGTATGGGCTGTGCACATCATCGGGCCAGATGTTGACGTAGAAAGGTTGGTCTTTGGTTTGGCTGGCTTTCATAAACTCCAAAGCTTTATCTACAAAGCCTGTGGTGATCTCCGAGCGCTGCATCCAGGTGACCGGTCCGCCCAAAATTTCGGCATCTGCCCAAATGCGACCTATGGTGCCGTTCTCATCTTTGGTAAGTGGTAGCAGCTTGGGGCCCATACCTTCAAAATTGGTAAGGGATGCATCAAAACCGTATTGGGTGATGGCCGGCGCTTCGGTCACATCGCGTTGCCCGCCCATATGCCATTTTCCAAAATGTCCCGTAGCATACCCGTGCTGTTGCAGGCTGCGTGCCAGCATTGGCGCTTCGGGATCGAGCCACTGTGCGAGTCCGCGTTCTTCATTATATTCCCGGTGGGCCAAGAACGAAGTGATGTCCCACCGCTGTGGGTAAGTGCCTGTGGAGATGGCCACCCGCGAAGGCGAACAAATAGGCGAATTGACATAAAACTGTTCAAAGCTGATGCCTTGCTCCGCCATCCGGTCGATGTTGGGCGTTTGCGCATCGGTATTGCCAAAACAGGAGAAGTCGCCCCACCCCATATCGTCAATAAACAGTACAATCACATTAGGTTTTTGAACCGGTTGCGGTTCGGCACACGAGCAAAAGAGACCCAAGCCCGTAAGTACAGGCAGCAGTAAACGTTTCATAAAAGCGTATTTAAATCGCGGTTGGTCTCTCGCGTGGTTTAAAAATAGGATTCTTTTTTGAAATACCTATTTTGCTTTTAATGATGTTCTGTTCATTTTCTTTACTCGCGTGATTTCTATTTTATGGGAACTCGTGAACTTCCTAGCGTCGATTTGCTAGTACTAATTCGACTAGCAGCTACATAGCACAACACCTGTGATTTCCTGATATGGTTGAAATGACTTCCTGCTTTTGAAAGTAATTACAAAACAAACCTGTACGTTTAAGATCAAACTATCACGCGATACAATCGCGCGATTTCTATTTAATGGAAACTCTTGAATCTCCTGCGTCGATTTTGATATTATGTTCTTCTAACCATGTTCATTCATTTTCTTTGCTTGTCCAAAGAAATCCTTCGACTATCGCTCAGGACAGGCTACACAAAAGAAAAGACCCTTTTTCTTAGGTATTTTTCGCCTTAGGGCGAAAACCGCAATAAGGCTCCTAAATTTTCTCCAAGGCTTCAAAAATTCTTAACGGAGCCTCATTGCTATACTGAAGAAAAAGAATGAGAAACTCTTCGGGTATGAATGCGCCTAGTCATCTCGACGTTAGGAGAGATCACACAACAAGCTAACTCCCTTCTTTCCCGATAACTATCAGAATCGTTTCAGCATCTCATCTGTTCCGGTCGCTGTTTTTCTTTAGCAAGCATAAGTATTAAATATAAGCGTTCCCCTCCTCTTTTGAGGAGGGGTGGCTGCAAGATGCGCCTTAGCGCTAGCTTGTAGACGGGGTGGTTTCGCCTGTGATAGAAAAAAGGTAACCACCCCTGCCCAGCTGCGCGGGCTTTCCCCTCCTTAAAAAGGAGGGGAGCTTTTATTATTTTTAAATTAGTTAATTTCCTAAGGCTCTGCCCTTGCAGCTATTCTGAACCAAGGGAAGTTTAAATTCGTGTAACCCTTCGGGTATAATGCGCCTAGTCATCTCGACGTTAGGAGAGATCACACAACAAGCTAACTCCCTTCCTTCTCCCGAAGCTTCGGGAGGAAGGGTGCTAAAATTCGAATTCAAAAGAAAAACCTATTAGTTTTAAGCTTAACCAACACGCGATGCAATTCCCTATAGACATTGGGACAGGCAGCGCGGGAATATAAGGAAAGACAGCTCGGAAACAATGTCATGCTGAACTTGTTTCAGCATCTCATCTAGTGAGACTTCTCGATACAATCCTTTCGCGCTCCGGCGCTCAAGCATCACTCGAAGTGACGCTGCAAAGCGTATTTTGTATTTCTACTTTCGTATTTTTTAAGAAGTTACTGAAAAACTGCTACTGCCGACTGTTTATTCTTCCGTTTGCTTCAGGATCCAGTCCGTTATCGTTTCCAGTACGATGGGTGCCATGGTTTGTTCGATTTCCCCATATTCTGAAGGCGCACCGGTTGCACTTTCCTGAAACAAGTGGTTGAGTCCGTCAAATTCTTTTATACTGACTTGCGTATTTCCACCGGATTTGAGTGCCGCTTCAATAGCGGGCAAGTTCTGCGCTGCCGAAACTTGCAGGTCGTTGCTTCCGTTGAGTGCCAATACGGGACAAGTTACTTGTCTAAAGCTTTGCCTCGGAACAATCTTAATTAAATCCTGAACATAAGGATGAGTATATCGATCAACCAGCATTGCTGTATAATCTTCAGTACTCATTCCATAGGGTATCTCTCTTTTTGTACGCTCTAAATAAGAAACAACAATCTCTTTTAAAGACCGCTCTAATTCTTTTGGACGTTCAGCGCTTTTAACTTCACCTACTACCTGTTCTAAAAAATCAAGTTTTGCCAGCCATTCCTTTTCTGAGATTCCTTTTGATTTTGAAATCAATTTCCTCTGCAATATAAAGTTTGTGTCACCATCGATACCGGGTGCTGCAAGTGCTATTATAAAATCTATTTCTTTAGATGATGCAGCAAGCATGGCGGCAAGAAGTCCACCTTCACTATGGCCTATCAAGCCAATCTGATTTGTATTGATCTCCTGAAGTGTTTGAAGGTAATGTAGTGCAGCTTTGGCATCTGAAGCAAAATTCTGTAATCCTGCTACATTAAAATCTCCGGTTGATGCACCTACACCACGTTTATCGTAGCGCAAAACTGCTATTCCCTTTCTGGTGAGATAATCTGCAAGCACCAAAAACATCTTATGATTGCTATTTATTGTATTATCACGGTCTGTTGGGCCACTGCCTCCTAATAAGAGTACTGCAGGAAATGGACCGCTACCCTCTGGTAAGCTCAGCAAACCTGCTAAGTTTACTTCTGCTTGAGAATTTTGAAAGCGAACTTCCTCAGTTAAATACGGAAAAGTAGACTTAGGCTCTTGTAGTTGTTTCGATTCTTTAGTTAGCACTAAAAAATAATCCGTATTCATTTGGGTAAGATTACCAACCAATTTACCCCCAGACCATACCGCTTTATATTGTAAATCGTGTCTCGCAACTACCAAGTGTAATTTTCCTGCATTGTAATCTATAGTAGTAACATCAATACCTAAGGATTGTTGTAAAGGACTATCTAAAGTAGCGCTATAGATATTGTTCTTTTGAGAGAAATGAAAAATCAAAGGAATACTGCTGTTTTCACTATTTATAATACCATACCAGTCACCGATAATGCTCTGAGCAAAAGAGATCCTACCAAATAAAGCAACAAAAATAAAAAGCAATAGTTTTTTCATAATACCAACACCCATTGTTAAAGTAATATCCTCCTATATAAGGCTTGTAAAGCCTCGGGTAACACAAAGTATACTCTTAAATATAAAAAGCTAATCAACTTGCTTCAGGATCCAGTTGGTGATTGTTTCCAGTACGATAGGTGCCATGGTTTGTTCGATTTCCCCATATTCTGAAGGCGCACCGGTTGCACTTTCCTGAAACAAGTGGTTGAGTCCGTCAAATTCTTTTATAGTGACTTGTGTATTTCCGCCGGCTTTGAGTGCCGCTTCAATAGCGGGTAGGTTCTGCGCTGCCGAAACTTGCAGGTCGTTGCTTCCGTTGAGTGCTAGGACAGGACAGGTGACACTTTCTAAAACAAAGGCAGGGTTGTGTTTGATAAAATACATCATCCAGGGATTGGCGAGTTGGTTGGCTTGTTGTTTTACATAGGTCTCCCGATTCATTTCCTGCGGAAAGTCTACGCGTTCTTCTTCATCAATAAACACGTTGATTTGATCTTCTAATGCTTTTGCCAGAGCCTCCTTATTTTCAAATTGGCTTACCAAATGAAAGAGCGCCTTATTACGGCTTTGGGCGGTTTTGATCGCTTCTTCTGAAGCTCCACTGGCACGTGCGATCAAGGCTTCCTGCTCTAAAAGCAGTTGATCTCCCCGCACTCCGGGACCCGCCAACAATACCATAAACGCAACATCCTCAGTCTGGGTCGCCACCAGCGGGGCTATGAGTCCGCCCTCACTGTGACCGATCAATCCCAGTTGTTGTTCATTGATTTCCGGACGAGTTTTTAAATACGCCATTGCAGCCGACACATCGGTGGCAAAGTCTGCAGAATCGGCCAAACTGAAAAAGCCTGCAGAGTCGCCCACACCACGATCATCATACCGCAATACGGCAATGCCCTTTCGGGTTAAGTAGTCGGCAATAAGCAGAAAAGGCTTGTGCCCCATCAAGGTCTCATTTCGATCTTGCGGACCACTACCGCTGATGAGCACCACGGCCGGAAAAGGACCCTCGCCTTGTGGAAGGCTTAAAGTTCCTGCCAGCTTGATCATTGCGGTATCGTTTTGAAACTCCACCTCTTCGGTAGCATACGGAAACGGCGGTTGCGGTTCCTGCGGACGCTTAAGCGGTTCTTCTTCCTGAAGTTCGGGATACAGGTCCAGCGGAAAGCTGTTGCCCAACTGGGTAAAGTTGCCGTTAAAAAGCTCACCGTTAAAGAATCCGGTATAGGAAGCGCCCAGACTTTTAAGACCTACGTACAAGGTATCAGACTCAAAACGTGCTGTACTTGCATGAATGCCATACGCTTTTTGACTGGGGCTGTCCATTTTTACGGTAGTCGCGGTATCGGTGGTTTTGATATGAAATACCAAAGGCAGTTTAAACCCCTGCACGTTTAAGGTACCAAACCAGTCGCCATTGATGTCTTGGGCAGACAAAGAGGTCAGACAAAATACGAGTAAAAGGAGGAGGAGTGGTTTTTTCATAATTTTTCTTTTTCAAATTTGACGAATTCCATCAGAATACGCAGACCGTTAATCGTTGTAAAATCTAAAGTCTTAAAACCTAATTTAGGATCATACTCCAAACGGAGTTGCGTCTTTCCGACACCTGTAGCTGCTTCGGCAACAACTTCATTTTTGGCTTTATCATACTGATATTTTGAATTAATCGTAAGCAAGCCTTCCCAAGTCTTCCAACGTTCATCACCCCAAATACTCCCAACTTCTAGTGTAGTATCCCATAAGGATTCTTGAAACCGAATCTCCGGAAAGGGATTTAATTCAAGCATTTTGAAGATTTGCGTTCGAGGTGGATGAAGCCATACTCGTGAAGCATTTTGAATTAAGCCTGTGATCTCTTTACTCAATCTATTAAAATTTGAATCGTAATAATTCCAATGAATCATCTGTTGTTTAGTAAAAAGGGTTTGGCCTGTGATCTCTAATCCTATATAAGCTACTTGCTCCAGTACTGGAAACTGCCCACCATTTAATAAATCCCCTAACTCCTTAACCTGAGTCATCTCATTGGAAAACGTATAATTCGCTTGTATTTCATTCTTATAAATCTTTACCGAATAAATATATTCACCTTTGGCGTATGCTTTTTCTAAAGCTTGTGCTTGGGCTACAGAATAGCTAAAGAATATAAGGAGTATCCATTTCATGATGATAAATAGTTGTAGCCGAAGCTTCTCAAGTCACTAAGTTATCATTATTAATAATTAAAAATCACAAATTATTGATAATAAGGCCAGTCGTGCACTCCACACCTAAACTATTGAGACCTTGAAACAGGTTCAAGGTGACGCTTCCATAAAAAATATAAGCTGTGTTGACTGAAGCTCCCCTTTCCCAATTAAGGTTGTGCTTCATTGGCTTTTAAAACCCGCAGGAGGTTGCCGCCTAATAGTTTATGAATGTCTGCTTTGCTATAGCCTTTGTCTACCAAGGCTTTGGTGATCAAGGGATACGCCGTTACATCATCCAGCTGTTGGGGTGGAAAGGAGATCCCGTCAAAGTCTGAACCGATGCCTACATAATCAATCCCTACCAGATCAACAATATAGTTGATATGCTGCATCAAGACCTCAAACGGGGCGCGCAGCTTTTCGGCCTCTTCGGGAAAGCGCTCGTATAAGGAAGCTTTAGCAGCGTATGCCGAAGTACCTGAAGCGATCAAGCTGTCATAGACTTTTTGATGCCGCGTCATAAAGGCCTCGTGCTTTTTATTAAAACTGCTGTCTATAAATGCCGAATAAAAGTTCACCTGCACCACCCCCTTGTTCTTTGCGATCGCCTTGAGTTGTTCGTCGTTTAAATTACGGGGATGGGTATGCAGTGCCATCACCGAACTGTGCGAAGCGATCACCGGTTTGGTGGTCTCGTACATCACATCCCAAAAGGTATTGACGCCCACGTGGGAAATATCGATAAGCATTCCCAGGCTGTTCATCTTATGCACCACGGCAACACCAAATTCGGTGAGACCGTTTTCCCCTTCGCTGTTGCGTTGCCCTTCCAGGTCCCACTCATCGGTGGCGCTGGTCGCCCAATCGGTTGAGTTGTTCCAGGTAAGTGTCATATAGCGTACGCCCCGATCGTATAAGCTGTCTAACTTCTCAAGACTATGCTCGATATGATGCCCACCTTCTACACCGATCAAGGCGGCCAGTTTGTGCTGATCTACGGCTGCTTGTATCGCGGCACTGCTTGTGGCTTTCAGCATCTTATCGGGATTGCGGGCGATCACCGCATCCAGACTGTCGATCTGCCGGTTGGCGTAGGCAAACGGCTCGTCCAACGTACCATCACTCCACACCGAAAAAAACTGTGCATCGAGTCCGCCGGTGCGCATACGGTCTAAGTCGCTGTGGGTTATTCCGCTCAGGTCGCTGTCAAACTTCAGGCTGTCTTCTACGATCTTGGTGAGCATATCGTTATGCGTATCAATAAACACTGCCGTCTCGTGAATGTCTTGATATGCAGCCTGGGTTGAAGCATCTTGCGTGTCTTGTTTACAGGAAGTTACTGCCAATAACAGTAAAAAGAGGTAACGCATAGGGGAAGAATTTGGGACCATTACTAAATGTAAATTAATAATTTTTATGAATTAATAATCAGCATTTCTTGAAAAATGATGAATTAATCACAACAAATCAGGAATTCCCCCTCTGTTTATTCAATTATCCACAATATGTTTCAACAAGTACAATATTACTATTTGAATGGTTTTTTAGCATTGGCTAAAACTGAGGTATCTTATAGAAAACTATAGTTGAATGCGCGTACACGGTCCCGATCTCCCTTCACCACAATAGACCATGCCCAGCCCGGTATCAAGAGCAGGCCAAAGCATCCCGCAACAGCAAGATGGGTACTTTTTAAAAAGGCATAATAACAGACTACGCAGGCAATACTAGTGCCCAGTGCAAAGATCAAACCTGCGACCACCAATAAGATTTTGGAGGTTTTAGCATAAAGTTCGTTTACAAAAAAAGTATTGTTCTTCCCGCACGCCTTACAGATCTTGGAGTGATACTTACCTTCCCGCATCGCTAAGTCCACCCGGGTTTCGGTAGCTGTACGAAACTGCAGTTCATTTTTACACTGTTTACAAGTCGCATATACCTTCATACTCGTGTATTCTACTTCAAAAATAAGCCCTACGGATGCAAGTTCAAGCCTTGGCTTAAAATTGGTTTTGCAGGGAATATAACTGTATTTTTACCCTATTCAAACGAAATTATGCAAACACTCCCTGAATTACGTCACGTCAACGTCACCCGCTACATCACGCCCCTGCGGGAAGGCGGCTCCCTGCCGGCAGTTGCCGATGCAGACGATGGCTTTAAATATGTGGTGAAATTTAGAGGGGCAGGCCACGGACCCAAAGCCCTGATCGCCGAATTGCTAGGCTGTGAGCTGGGCAGGTATCTGGGTTTTAAAGTACCTGAAGTGGTGTTTGCCGATCTGGATGAAGCTTTTGGTCGTACCGAAGGCGATGAGGAAATACAAGATCTGCTGAAGTTCTCTCAAGGCTTGAACATAGGGCTGCATTTCTTATCGGGAGCGATCAACTTTGACCCGGCAGTCACCCAGGTAGACGCACAACTGGCTTCTGAGATCGTTTGGTTTGATGCCTTTATGACCAATATTGACCGTACGTTTCGCAATACCAATATGCTGATGTGGCATCGTGAACTCTGGCTGATCGATCACGGCGCCACCTTGTATTTTCATCACAGTTTTACCAACTGGGAACAAAGTGCCGCTACGCCTTTTGCGATGATCAAAGATCACGTGTTGCTTCCGCAAGCCTCGCAATTGGATGAAGCCAATACTAAATTCAAAGCCTTGCTCACCGACGAGGTTTTACAGCATATGGTGAACCTCATCCCTGATGCCTGGCTCGACTGGGAAGGCTATGAGGAACGTCCGGACGCACTGCGCCAGGTTTATTTTCAGTTTTTAAGCACCCGCTTAACCCACGCCGATCTATTCACTAAAACCGCCAAAGATGCACGACAAACACTTGTATGAATATGCGGTCATTCGCCTGGTCCCTCAGGTAGAACGCGAGGAATTCTTTAATGTAGGTGTGGTGGTGTATTGCAAACGCCCACGCTTTATTGGGATGCGCTTTCAGCTGGATACCAAAAAACTGGAAGCCTTTTGCCCTGAACTCGACGTGGAACAGGTTACTAAGAATCTGGAAGCCTTTAAAGCGATCTGCGCCGGTGCCAAAAACGGCGGACCTATCGCACAACTGGAACCTGCAGAACGTTTCCGCTGGTTAACGGCAACGCGCAGTTCGGTGATTCAAACTTCTAAAACCCACCCTGGGTTTAGTGAAGATCTGGAAGCTACACTGGAGGGTTTGTTTGAGGATTTGGTTCTTTAAAGATTCAAGGTTTAAAATTTATGATTCAAAATTGGGTGTTGGGCGTTATCGCCTAACGGCGATTTTAGTATGAGTTGGAACTAATCATGTTCTGTTCATTTTCTTTGCTTGTACTAATTCGACTACCAGCATTAGATAGCACAACAGGTGCATTCCTCTCCCTGCGGTCGTCGGATGCAGAAAAGAAAAGACACCCTCGCTTAGGATTTTTTTGCCTTATCAGGCAAAAACCACCTTGTCAGCTCCGCGTCGCTACTTACGTTTTTCTAAGAGTAGTTCTTACTTGAAGTAAAGTAATCCATATCAAAGCCAACGCGCCACCTGGCTCATTCGCTAAAAAGGTCTACTAGACCTTTCCTTAACGCTCTGCCCTTGCAGCTATTCTGAACCGAGGGAAAATTGTATTCGTTAAACCCTTCGGGTATGAATAGGCCTAGTCATCTCGACGATAGGAGAGATCACACAAGCTGCTAGCACCCTTCTCCTCCGAATCGTTTCAGCATCTCATCTGTTCTAATCGCTGTCTTTAAAAGCAAGCATCAATATTAGATATAAGCGTTCCCCTCCTCAAAAGAGGAGGGGTGGCTGCAAGATACGCCTTAGTGCTAGCTTGTAGACGGGGTGGTTGCCTGTGATAGAAAAAAAGTAACCACCCCTGCCCAGCTGCGCGGGCTTTCCCCTCCTTAGAAATGAGGGGAGCTTGTATTATATTTAAATTAGTTAATTTCCTAAAACTTCTCGACTGCGCTCGAAGTGACAGTGTATAATGCTTTTGTATTTCCGATTTCTACTTTTCTATTTAATCAGTCTTTGCTCTTTGCACTATGTTCTTTAATCTTAGTCTTCAAACAACTACGGCATAAACTCCACCTTAAACAAAGCTACACCCTGTCTGGGTAGATCCAAGTTTAGGGTGAGTTTCCCATCTTTAACCTGCATATACTGCGGTGAAGTGAAAAGCTCCAACTGACCGGCTTGCTCCAATTGGTCTATTTGCTCCAGAGTTGGGTTCTTGGGTGAACCCATCGCTTTATAGGCTGTATAGGAATTGCTAAACTGTTCATCTACCCGATACTGAGAAACCAAAACTTTATTGGAAGGTATAGCCTCCAGATTTAAGGTTACAGGGGTAGGCTTCACCTCAATGGCATTCCGGTCGTGATAATTAAATACCATAACGGTTACAGCATTCTCGCCACGAGACGCCAGAGCATTCACATCAGGATTATCGCGCACACTAGCATCGCTTATTTTCTTATAGTCGTAGTCAAAATCACCTTCCACCTTAAGGCGGTTAAACTCCATCATCCCAAACATGCGGAATACGTTAAGCACCGGTTTATCGACGCCGTTTGTAGCCATATCCCGAAACCCGGCATACCACTGCTGGTCTTCAAATTCAAATCCCCAGGTCACCGCACCGGCCAGGTTGATATCGTATGCTTTGGCCAGATCGTATTTACGGGCAAAAGAGGCCGCCGTATAACTGCTGTACATCGTCCCGTTGCGATAGGCATTTTCGGGGTAATCCTCTTCAGAACAGGCGGCACAACCTTCAGGATCAGACTCTCCAATGATCACAGGCAAATAGCGTAAATCGGGGTAAGAAGCTACCACCTCAAAACCCTTACGAATGTCGTTGAGCTGCGCGCCCATATTCATTACGACCGTACCCTCATCAAGTTTGGGGCTTCCCTTGGCGTGAAACGTTATAAAATCAAGCGGGGCACCGGTTTCTCCGGTCGCATAGTTTTTGCCGGAAACCACGTGATCTAAAAAGGTACGTAGAAAGGTTTCAGCTTTGTCCCAACCCGGTCCCGTTGTTTCAGGGCCACCAATTTTCGCCGTAGGCAAAGCTCGCTTCACCGCATCAGCCGTATAGTCGTACAGTTTGATGTATTCTTCAGTCGTACCGCGCCAGTAGCCAATGTTCGGTTCGTTCCACAATTCCCAATACCAGCTTTCGACCTCCTCTTTTCCGTAGCGGTCAACCGAATGTTTAACCCATTGATAAACCAGTTCTGCCCACTTATCGTAATCCTTAGGCGGGTATGCCCAGCCGGTATAAATGTCCTCATACTTAGCACCCGGTTTCCAGTGGTGCCGGTAAGGTTCGGGATGGGTAGATAAGGCTTCAGGCATAAAACCAATTTGCGCCAGGGGTTTCATTCCTAAATCGATGTAGGTGTCAAAAATCGTATCGATGATGGTCCAGTCGTAAATGGGATTTCCATTTTCATCTTCGGTATAGGCATTGGTGGAACCCCATTTGAGTGCCGCTTCGCCATCACCGGTAACCAGCAGACTGTGTGCCCTAAAAAATACAGGTACCGGACTCAGTTCAGAGATTTCTCTGATTAACTTTTTCCCGTCTTTCATATAGGTGTAGTTGGGCTCATCATATCCCCACCAAGCCCAGATGGGTTGTAACTGACCGTCTTCGTGCGTTAAATTAACCGTCATTTCAATGGGCTGCACGTTATCGTACTGCGCAAATACGCTGGTGCTTAAAAGCATCAGCACCAAAACCGATAATAAAGAAGCTATAAATCGTTTCATAAGAGTAAATAATATTGAGCTCAATAAGTTACGTTAAAATGTTCAAAGCACATTTATTAAGAAACGTAGTGCCTTCCTATTATTCCTGCGGTTGTGATTATCACGATTTTGACAGCCTATCGTCCTTTTAGAAGCGATTTATTTTTAAAGATTTAAAATTAAGGTTGATTGTTGGGTGTTGGGCGTTATCGCCTAACGGCGATTTTAGTATGAGTTGGAACTAATCATGTTCTGTTCATTTTTTCCATCGATGAAAAAACGAACCAAAAAAATCTAGGCTTATTTTTACATCCTTGAAAACTACGTAAATCCCTTATCCTGCGGATGGCAAACCGCTGCGCTAGGCCATACTCCACTGCCCAACGCTGCGGCATTTCCTTGTTTTACTACAGATGTAAAAAGTATGCCGGTTTGAGCATTTTTATAAAATAGAAGAAGACTGCTTCTGCTTTGGCATTCTTTTTCTTCAGTATAGCAATAAGGCTCCGTTAAGAATTTTTGAAGCCTTGGAGAAAATTTAGGAGCCTTGTTGCGGTTTGCCTGATAAGGCAAAATACCTAAGAAAAAGGGTCTTTTCTTTTGGTTCGTTTTCTTTGGACAAGCAAAGAAAATGAACAGAAACATCTTTTGGAACTATAATCATGGCACTTAACCTTAAGAGAAAATAGGTATTAGGACTTTTGTGCAACGCTTACAAGATGCGATTTCTACTTTTATATTTAAACAATCTTTGCTCTGTGCTCTTTGCTCTTTTCTCTATGTTCTTTAGTCTTATTCTTCAAACAACAACGGCACAAACTCACTTAAATACACCCTCCAGTTTCTCCAGATGTGTCCGCCTTCGGTTTCCATGTACTCGTAGGGCATATCCATTTGATCCAGTTGTTTTCTAAAGGCCGTATTGGCTTCATACAGAAAATCGGTTTTCCCGATACCGATCCAGTAAAGCTGGTAACCATTCTCGTTTTGGGCTTTTAAAGTTTCGTCAAAATTGGCATAGACGCCTTTATCACTCTTATCTTCCCGAGGCATAATCGCTGCAGAGAACAAGCCTACATAATCAAACGTATTGGGGTAAAAGCGGGAGATGTGCATACTGTGATAGCCCCCCATAGAAAGACCGGCGATCGCACGGTGTGCCTTGTCTGACTTTACGCGGTAATTGGCTTCTATAAACGCAACAATGTCCATAAACTGGGCTTCATATTTACCGTTCATGGTTTCCGGTGTCATAAACTGGGGTGTGTAAAAACCGTCGCTTCCGGCACCGGGCGCAGCGTCCTGCCCTACATTTCCGTTAGGCATAACCACAAGCATAGGTTCTGCTTTTCCTTCAGCGATGAGGTTATCGAGAATCTGAGCAGCGCGTCCCAAAGACAACCAAGCTTCCTCGTCTCCACCGGCACCGTGCAGTAAATACAAGACCGGGTATTCAGCAGCTGAGGTTTCATACCCCGGAGGTGTATACACCGACAGCTTTCGGTCAAAACCTAGATCTTTGGCGTCATACCAACGGCTCGCCACGGTACCGTGCGGCACGTCCTGTACGCGGTACAGATCGGCTTGCTCCCCAGGAACGATAAAGATATTGGTTACTGAAGCCACATCCCGTATAAGAAACGGGTTGGCCGGATCGGTAGTTTTAAACCCGTCTACGATAAAGGCATAATTGTAAAGTTCGGGTGCTAATACAGAAGTCGTATAGGTCCAGACCCCTTCTTCGTTTTTGCTAAGTAAGGCTTTTCCGGGACCGTCTACTTTTCCCATTGGGGTATCGACCTTAACCGATGGTAAAAAATCTCCGGTCACCTGAACGGTATCGGCTTGTGGCGCTACCAGACGAAAGGTTACACTTTTATCATCATTCACCTGAGGCGAACTCACTTGCTGTCCGCTAAATAGGGCTTCCTGCGCTTGCACCAAACCTGTAAGGCCCAAGAGTGCAATGACTATATATTTTTTCATAAGGATTTAAAATGGGTTATCTCTCAAATTTAGCTAATCCTAAGCATTCTTTATTGCTTTTTTTTTAAGCAATGTTGAATTGAAGGTAATCCCCATCATCCCCTAGCCCTATTATTCAAGAGCTCGTGAATCTACTATCCTATATTTGATAATATTTACTTCTATTCATATTCATTCTTTTTTGCATTGCCCAAAAAAGAATCAAACCTGCCTGTATTCTAAGGTTTGTGCAAATTTTTATGCTGCAAATTTAAAGGTTTCCACATATGGTGTTTGCCTTTTGGTCAC
>NZ_JAYMEI010000028.1:0-24319 GCF_037029365.1 Leeuwenhoekiella sp. CH_XMU1409-2
AGGCAAACACCATATGTGGAAACCTTTAAATTTGCAGCATAAAAATTTGCACAAACCTTAGAATACAGACAGGCTTGACCTGAGGTAGTTTACTTTCTGCAAAGCGTATTAAGCAAGTAAATCCTTCAATGCTTGATTGAGTTGCGTGTATTTAAAAGAATAGCCTTGATGTTCTATTTTTTGGGAACTTACTTTCTGGCTTTCTAAAACCACTGCGGCCATTTCGCCTAAAATCAATTTGAGCATAAAGGCAGGAACTTTAGGGAAAATAAGAGGCTTGTTTAAGATCAAAGCCGCTTCTTTTGTCAAGGTTTCGTTAGTAACCGGCGCAGGCGCAACCGCATTATAAACTCCATTATTTTTGTTTAAAATCACTTCTTTAAAAATCCCGGCAAGATCTTCGAGATGAATCCAGGATTGCCATTGTTGCCCATCGCCTAACGGACTCCCTACATAATATTTTATAGGCTGAATCAACTTTTCTAAAGCTCCGCCATTTTTTGCCAGAACTACACCAACACGCACTTTGGCAACTTCAAGTCCTAAGGTCTCAAATTGATCTGCTGCTTTTTCCCAGGCTTCAACGACCGCACCTAAAAATCCCGGATTGTACTTTTCAAAAGACTCCGTGTATAGTTGTGTTTTAGACGAAGCATATGCCCCAATAGCACTCGCTGAAACAAACTGCTCTACCTCGTGATCTGTTTCTTTTAAAGCACGCAAAAGGAGGTTTGCAGTCTCCGTTCTACTTTCTAAGATTGTTTTTTTATAGGCTTCGGTCCAACGCTCGGCAATACTTGCCCCGGCTAAATGTACGATGGTACTAACGCCATCTAGGCAAGCCTTATCAATTTCGCCTTTGGCCGTATTCCAAAGAAATCCTTTATAATTAGATTTGGTTTCAATTTTATTCGGGCTTGTAGTCAAGTAGTACACCTCGTGACCGGCTCCGTGCAATTGCCTCGTAAGCTCTTGCCCTACCAAACCGGTAGCACCTGTAATAAGAATTCGCATTTTTGGTTTTTGTCCTAAGTTAGCCACAATTCAAAAAGTGCAGGACGCCTTTTAAATAGGTTTAACACAATGGCGTATATATTTTCAGCTCTGCTTTTACGTTATAAATTGAGGTTACTGTAACTTGCTTCAGTCTTAGAAACTGTTTATGAAAAACTTTTTATTGGCACTTGCTACTGGATTATTACTAGCTTTAGCCTGGCCGACTTATGGATTTCCGTTGCTTTTGTTTTTTGGGTTTGTTCCTCTGCTGTTAGCTACACACAATCTCAACACTAAAGCAGCAAAAAGCCCAAAACTCAAAATTTTTGGGCTCGCTTACGTCGCTTTTTTCACCTTCAATATCATCACCACGTGGTGGCTTTATAATTCTACTCCTTTCGGGATGTGGTTTGCCGTGCTGGCAAATGCATTGCTTATGACTTTTGTATGGATGCTTTATGTGCGCATAAGCAAACGCTTTTCTAACCGTCTAAGCCTTGTCTTTCTCGTAGCCCTGTGGATGCTGTATGAATTTATGCATCTCAACTGGGAATTTGCCTGGCCTTGGCTCAACTTAGGCAATGCTTTTGCAACCTACACGGGCTGGATTCAATGGTATGAATACACCGGGACTTTTGGCGGAACACTTTGGGTTTGGGTATTGAATGCACTACTTTTTCAAGCACTTTTAGCCTTTAAGGAAACTAAAAAAATAAAGCAGCTAAGCATCCAAATAGCTATTGCCTTCGGAATCATTTTAATTCCTATTGGAATCAGTCAGCTTATTTTAGCGAATTACATCGAAACTGAAAACCCCGTTGAAATTGTACTGCTTCAACCCAACATTGACCCGTACACCGAAAAATACAATACGACAAACGAGCGCATTGCAGATCTACTTTTTGAGGAAGCTTTCAAGACGCTTACCCCTTCAACAGATTATCTTATCGCTCCCGAAACCGTACTTGCTGAAGGTGCCGGGGTTGATCTTCGTAATTTTGAATTTAGTACGGAAAAGGAAAAAGCAACGAGTTTTTTAAGTAACTATCCCAACCTAAATTATCTCGCAGGAATACAATTTTACCGCGTGTACAACGACAAAGCCGCTACCTTACCTACCTCAAATTACGTAGGCAAAGATCGCATAGGGAATCCTATTTGGGCAGACTTTTTCAATTCGGCTTTTCTTTTAAACGCTTCTGACAGCACGCAGATTTATCATAAAAGTAAACTCGTAGTTGGCGTTGAAAACTTTCCGTATCAAAGTATTTTAAAACCTGTATTGGGTGATGTGATGCTTGATCTGGGCGGCACGGTTTCTATGAAAACAACGCAAGAAAATCGTGTTGCTTTTACCGGAACTGATGGTACAAAAGTAGGTCCCGTGATTTGTTATGAATCTGTTTACGGTGACTTTGTTACCGGTTATGTTCAAGAAGGTGCCCAGTTTCTCGCGATCATCACCAATGATGCGTGGTGGGGCAACACCCAGGGACACAAACAGCACCTTAATTATGCACGATTACGAGCCATTGAAACCCGTCGCAGTATTGCACGCAGTGCAAACACGGGAATTTCGGCTTTTATCGATCAAAAAGGAGCAATTACAAAAGAATTGGGCTACGGTTTACGCGGAAGTTTAAAAGGCACGATCAATACTAATGACCGCCTTACATTTTACGTACGTTATGGGGATTATCTTGCTAAACTTGCCTTTATACCGGCAAGTATCTTGCTTCTACTTTCCTTTTTCAAAAAAGCAAAATAGCTTATTGCCCGCGATAGTATACTACCGTACTGATGGTTTTCAGCAAGATATTTAGATCAAGAAAGAGATTGCGGTGTTTGATATAGAATAGGTCGTACTGCAATTTTTCGAGCGTATCATCTACAGATTCGGCATACCGGCCGCGCACTTGTGCCCAACCTGTAAGTCCCGGCTTCACCGCGTGTCTGATCTCGTAAAACGGTATTTTTTCTGAAAGTTCTTTTACAAAAACGGGACGTTCTGGCCGGGGACCAATAAGACTCATTTCGCCTTTTAAAATATTGATACATTGCGGAATTTCATCAATACGTAAATTGCGTAGAATTTTACCAAAAGGAGTGATACGCCTGTCGGTTTTACTCGCATACTGCGCACCTCCTGCTTCGGCATCAACGATCATCGTACGCAATTTGATGATATTAAACGGCTTCCCATTAAGTCCAACACGCTCTTGGGTGTAAAAAAGCGGACCGCGATTTGCGATTAAATTCCCGAGAAAGACAAGCGGAAAAATAAAAAGACTCAAAAAGACTACACATAATGCAAAAATCGCATTAAACAACCTGCTGATAAAAAGATAGAATCGGTTTTTATTGCTTCGGCTAAATGGGAAATATTTATAAAAATCACGCTCTACGTGCTGCACCGGAACCCGATGTGTAATTTCTTCATAAACCTGAGTGTACTCCCGTATAGGAAAACCACGCTCCAACAACACAAGCAACTTATTATACAGATCAACCCCAACCCCTTTCGCCGAACTTGCCACGACAATTTCAGAAACTGTATAGCGCTTGATGGCTTTGATCAAATTATGTACTTCGATGGCTTTAAGTCGTTTATCAAAATCTTCGGGATGCACCTCATCGGTATTTACAAAACCGATCACGCGATAATTAGGGTCGGCTCTGTGTAAATTGGCCGCGATAAGGTTGATATCAAAGCTATTTCCCACTACTAAAATACGTTTATTAAAACGTGGGGCTGACACCAGTTTGATATAGGCATATCTCCAAAAGAGTATCCCTGCCACCATTGAACCAAAAAACATAAGTATTTGCAATCGGTTGTCTGGTAAAACCGGTGTGACAAATGGCGTTAGTATAAAAAACAAAACCGTTGTAGAAACGGTAAGTAGAACATTCTTGAGTGTCGTTTGAAAAGATGCAGCTTTTTGTAAATCATACAGCTCAAAAATCGCTGCAAAAACCGTGTAGTAAAGCCATAATACTAAAATCCATCCCCACCTGCTATACCTGATCTTCAAATAATCAAAATGAAATAAACTGTAGACAAGAATAAGCATCAAGGTAATCGAAGCCAAATCGAAGACGCGTAATAAAATTTTACGCTCAGAAATTTCAAAATGAATTTTGGGTATCCAAGACATGAAGGGGGCTGTTTGGTGCCTCAAATATAACCTATTTTAAGACAATAACTTATGCCACTGTAATTTTACCTGTTTCCAGGCAAAACCTCCAGCTGTTGCTCTTCCTGATTCAGAAAGACAATAAGCTAATTTTGGATCACGCAATAAATGATTTATAGAATGAATAAATGCCTGCGCATCTCCGTCAGGAACAAGAAGTCCGTTCTCCTGATGACGGATTAAATAAGGAATCCCACCTACTTCAGTAGAAATGACCGGTAGTCCTAGCACCATAGCTTCAATAAGACTTACCGGTGTATTGTCGTAATGTGTCGTATTGATAAAGATATCATATTCCGCAGCCATAGAACACCAAGCTTCACGGGATAATTTTCCCGGAAACTGCACCTGAACACCAAGTTTTTCAGCGTGTTCTTTACACTTTTTTAGCGATCCATCCTTATCAGGACCTATCATACACAGCTGGGCTTCAGGATACTGTTGCTTTAGTTTATGAACTAATTCTACCGCCAAAATGGGATTATAGATCTCTGCAAAGGAACGCACCCATAGCAATTTGGGCTTAAGATTAGACCGCTGCTTAAATTCATATAAACTTAAATCAATAGCATTGGGAATTAATTTGACATTCTGATAAGCCTTTTCTTGAAAACTTCGTTTGAGATATAAAGAGGGTGCTACATTAGTATAGGACTTCCCAAATATACGTCTGGATGCTTTCGGACTTTTTTCTAAGCGTTGCGGAAGATTTCCACCGTGAAGAATAGGAATATACTTTAAGCTGAATAATTTACAAAGACGAGCCGCGAGATAGGCATACCAAAAGCTTTGCGTACTATAGGTGTCGATCAAAACATAATCAGCCCAATGACGACTTTTGAACACCTCAACCAGCATATCAAAAAGCCTAAGAAATTTAGAACTTTTGCTACTTGCATAACGTAACGAAAACCTCTCTTGCTCCAGCCTCAACCCCAAAGTATCGACACCTGTTGGGGTATAGCCTTTATGGGCTAATTTGTTGCCGAGATAAAGTATTTTTTTTCTCATTAATTACGTTTAAAAGCGCCAGCGCGTAAATAAATGCCGGAGCCGCGACCCGCATAGAGGAATGATTTATGGTCAAAAACCAAAATCCATAAAAAGAATAGAACAAATAATTGTTTCTATTTCCTATTCTAAAAAACAATGGGGTTAATACTAAAATAAAAAGAGCAAGTAACCCAAACACGCCATGTTCTGACAACAGCCTACTGATCTCATTGTGAGAAGCAGCCAGTATATCGAGTTTTTCTTCGCGGTATTCTTTAGTCTTCCCTACACCGATCCCTAGTATTGGGTTGTTGACAAAAAACGTGAGTTCTGAAGTAATAAGTTCTTCTCTTCCTGTAGACAGATCTTCTTTAATGCGTCCTGCTGCATCCTTGTTGGCATAACGCAAATCGATAAGCCCCATCGTGCGGACGGAGGAGATCAACCAAGTGATGGCGATTGCGCCTCCGATGATCACTAAGTAAAATGAAATAGCATTTCGCTTTCTCCCGGAAACCCCTTGAAAATACATCACGATAAAAGCGATACTTATAAGCGCAGCCGTTAACACACCGCCTCGAGAAAAAGTGATAATTCCACGATAGGCCAAAAACATAAGCAATCCAAGATTGATAAAAAAGATGAGCTTATTGCGGCTGTTGACAAAGAGTTGAACGACTAAGGCAAACATTCCAATACCTAGGGCGGTGGACACTTGGTTAGGACCATACCCCCCGGAAAGTGCAAAATTAGATTGCGTTCCGTTAAGTACGTCCCGGGTATCGGGTGTAAAGAATAATAAATAGATCGAAAGTGCGATCACGGGCATTAAAAGACACCAAACCACATTATGCAACTGTTTACGGGTAATTCTACGGTCATAGCAATACAGCGCGGAAATCCCCAAACAAAATGGACCACTTAAATTGAAAATAACAGCCTTCCGCACATTCGTATCAAAATTCAGGGTTTCGGCAGCATAGATAACCCCCGGAATAAGCAAGATTAAATAGAGCCAGTAGGGTGCTGATTTCCGCGAAGTTCCACTAAAAAACAAGCCGATAAGAATGAAACAGATCACAGAATACTTCCCCGCTTCCCAAGGAATAATACTCCCACCGGTCATTCTAAAAAACACCTCACCTGCAGTCATATAAGCTGCCGCAAGTAAAGCCTGATTATTTTTATTTTTTGTCTGAAATGTCCATATCACAAAAAAAACGATAGACCCTAGAAAATAGAACAAACCTAAAAACCGAAATAAATAGATTGCAAAGCCTATAGCAGCATGAAGCCCTATAAGTTGCAAATACCGCTTATTATAGTTTTTAAATAATTTGATCATATATACCAATTACCTTCTTTACGATCTCCTGTGCGCCGTAGTGCTCTAGAACGCGTTTCTGAAAATGTATTGCATTGATTTCCGCTTCGTTTTTAGTATCCCTTAAACTCAGCAGCGCCGAAGTTAAAATTTCCGTATCATTCGCAGGAACACAAGATCCAAAACCGGCGAGCACTTCCTTGCACTGCCCCACATCTGTTGCTACTATGAGAAGTCCGGCTTGCCCATACTCTAACAATGCTAGAGGTAAGCCTTCTGAAGCTGAAGCGAGTACCCCGATATCGAAATGCGGTAAAATCGCCGACATTTTTAAATAAACCCCGTGATAGAAAACCGACTTTTTAACGGGGAATTGTGCGATGCGTGCTAAAAGCGAAGTTGCGTAGGAAGTGTTTGGTGCCTCTCCAAATAAATGCAAGGTATACTCAGAATCTGTTTCAAGTAACTTTTCAAAAGCATCTAAGAGCAAATGATGATTTTTTTGCCCTCGCAAATTAGCAACACAAACAATTCGCTTCCCTTTAATTCCTGCAAACTTCTTGGAGCTTTCTAAAGGAAATGCCTCTGCAATGAAATTACGCACATAGAAAGCATTACTAACTTTTAATGTACGTTGTGCCCAAAGTTTTAAATTCTCATTTACCGCAAAAACAGCATCAAAAGTTTTACTGCTCCATTTTAAAAATCCAACAGCTCGGTTTTCTAAATACTCACTATTCCCGTAATGATCGTGCCAAATCAATTTAAGTCCCGGGGTGATCATTTTAACTAAAGAAGCTATAAAATAACTGCTTCCGTGGGCTTGAAGGATTTGAATTTTATGCTCTCTTATAAAACGTCTCAACCGAAGCAGTGCAGCTATATCTACAGTTTTTGTTCGCTTTAAAAATAAATACGGCACCTCATCACACAACAATTCCTTTAGCGCACCCTCCTTTCGTGTAACCCCTAAAGCTGAAAACTCTATACAGTCATACAAGGCATTGGCATAATTGACCGCCACGCGTTCGGCACCACCGGTATCTAGACTGTCTATGAGTTGTAAAATACGCACGGTTTACAGGAGCTTTTTAAGTTCAGCTTCAAACAAATCTAAAGTATACGTACGTGACCATATGGAAGCTTTTTGTGCCATGTATCTCAGTCGGGCTTTATCCTTTAAAAGTGCTTCTAATTTGGTTATATCAGATTCAAGCTCAGCGTTGACCAAAACACCGCGATCACCATGGTCCAACATCCACGGCACGCAAGAAATTGAAGTAGCTATAGGAATAACACCCCACCACATGGCTTCTGCAATGGCTTTTGGCCAGCCTTCGCTTTTAGAAGGAAGTATTAAAAAATGACTTTTCGTGTAGGCTTCACCTAGCACAGAAGCGGATTGATTTCCGTGAAGAAAAGCACTTTTTTCTAGATGCTGCTCCGTGATAAAATCGAGAAGCATTTCCTTTAAGGGTCCGTCACCATAAAAATGAAGTTCTGCCGGAAAACCTTTGGAGATGAGTTCGTTTACTAGCTCTAAAGCATACAACGGTCGCTTACCCGGAACCAAAGATCCTACAAAGAGAAAACGCAAAGGCAAATCATATTTACGCTGAGGAAGCGCTTTCTTATCGGCTTCGGTATAGGTCGCGGTAAAAAAGGACTTAATATTTTTGCTTTGATGAGGCCAATCTCCGTAAACCAAAACCTGCATATTTTTGGTCAAAAAACGGTTGCTTAATATCCATTTTTGCAGATTATAACTCCAGGGCTGCTTCGCCTTAGGATCCCAGTTTCCCGCATACTTTGCCGTCTTTGTCTTCTTTGGAAAAAATAGCTGAACAAGTGCACCGAGCAAACCCATATTTCCGGGACAACGCAGATGAATGTGATCTGCACCCGACATTGCCCAATAAATTTTCTTAATTATTACCGGCAGCACCAAAAGTGCTCGCCCTACCTGAGCAATACCGGTAATGTCAAACGAAGGGACTTTGATCAATCGTAAACTTTTAGCTTTATAAGCTAAGTCTATACTTCCAGGATTTTTTGAGCTGAACGTACCTACTACATCAACTTCATCTACGTCTTTGAACCACAAATTCATTTCACGAACATATGGGCCATAGGAATAAAAATCTCCATCCTTTTCAAAATGCTCAATATGTGTAATTACTGCAAATTTCATTGAGGCTTTGGCTTATTAAAAAGCAAACTCCACCATCCCGCGACCCTACCAGCAGCTTCATTAAATGCTCCTTTTTTATCTACAGCTGTAAGCACATTTGTAACTCTAATGAGAGTAAGTAATAATGCAGTCGCATTCCATTTAAAGCGTGCTTTTAAATTCGGATTTGGATATTTAACCCGCCACACATACCAACCATTTCGAATCACCATTTTCCCGTATTTATAGAGATCAGGCCTTCCTGAAGGATCGTGATAATGTGACAATTGTGCCCTGGTGTTGATCCACAAAGAACCCAACTTCGAAGCTCTCAAGCTAAAATCGGCATCTTCATACAAGCCATAACCTTCAAAATAGCTGGAAAAACTAAGTTTCTCAAACAAGGATTTCCTATAAGCTGCCACACCTCCCATTAGTTGCTCTACTGGGTATGTTTTTCCGGAAGGGGGTAAAAAACTAATAGATCGTCCATGTCCAAAATTAGGCATAAATCCGGGAGCAGCATCAGGCTGTAATCCAAATAACGCACGCAATTGAAACCGACTACCTTCTTTCCGTTGATACCCATCAAAACCAAACCAACTTGCTCGTGGCTCATTTTGATCGGATTCCCAAGCTACTTCATTGATAATATAACCTCCCACCCCAACAGCATTAGGTTTTTCATGAAAAGTATGAAGAATTTGCTCAAAATAATCAGGCTCAAGGACCACATCATCATCCAAGAAACACACAATTTCAGACTTGGGATTAAGCTTCTCTATCCCAAAATTCCGCTGAAGGGTAAGTCCACGATCCTGCTTTTCAACCTTAAAATACTTTAGATTTTTAATAACCTCCTTTATAAGCACATTTTCAGTTTGGTTATCTATCGAACCATCGATCACTAAGATTTCATCGGGATAAAGCCTCTGCTTTTGAACCGATTTTAACAAGGTTACTAATGCTTGTGAGCGCTGATAGGTGCATATAATTAAGGAAAAAATGGGCATAAACTAAAAGGCTATTTATAACGTTCTCCAAGTGCGATCAAGCGTTGTGCATACCATTTCGAAAGTCTATACTGCTTCAACTTCTTTGGAACATTAAGCAACCGCTTCAGTACTAAATAGGATTTACCATTAACCAAATTCAATATAAAATGCTTGTATTTATATTCTTTCTGCTGACTTGGAGTAAAATGCTTTAAGGTATAATAGAGTATTGTTGGACTTGGCACAGGTTTTAACATTCCTACAGGTGCATTCAACTCCCAAGGTTTTGAAGTTGGTTTTTCTTGCCCCCAAAATCTATATCCACCCGCTGGTGGCTTTAAGTGCAAATTAACCGAAAACGGATTATACATTACTACAGCTCCTTCTTTTAATAGACGCAGGCCAAAATCGCTATCCTCTCCGTACCCACCATCATAGTTAACATCATTCCCGATCAGCTTTTTGACCCATTGCATTCTTACACAACTATTAGCATTACTAAATTGATGCGCTACTCCGGCTTTTTGCAAACTTGTTGGAGACCGTTTTAAAAAAGCATCCAAATCAGTCAAATCATTTGTATAATGCGCAGCCCTAATATCTCTTCCATTACAAGCATCTGCCTGATAGGTTTCTAAAAAACGAATATGATTTTCAACAAAATCCGGAGGTATTCTAATATCATCATCTCCAAAAATGATATAATCCCCTTTACAATATTCTAAAGCCTCATTACGAGCACGACAACTCCCGGTAGATTCTTGCCAAATTAATTGGAATTCATACGGTAAGTCTAGATTATAAAGGGCTACATTTCTGAATTCTTCTGGAGTTGCATCTATTACAATGACTTTTATAGGTAAAATACTTTGCGCTGCATAATCCTTTAAAAGCTGTACAGTATATTCCTGTCGAAACATAGTAGGGATTACCACAGAAACTTTGGGAGCCTCTATAGTGACTAAAGTTTTTAAAGGCAATGTTACTAAGTTCGATGTAGCTGATTGATGGGTAGCGGATTCAATAAAATAATACAGCTCAGAAAACCACTTAGAAAGAGGCTGCCTGAGCATCATATAAATACTATGCCCAGTTTTGAAATGTTTACGATAAAATGCATACCTGTCTTCAGTCTCAATGTTTGCGCTATTTGCACTTAATGCGTATAAGCCTTTGACGTAAATGGGAACTCCCCCAAGTTCTCTTAAAAGCGTGTAGCCAAGATCAATCCCTTGCATTATTTCGCTATTATACCGTGCATCAAAGCCATTAAGCAACTTCCAAACGTTCTCTCGAATTACAAAACAGCTTGCATTTACGCGCCAATTTATACAACTCGTAGTATTTTCAAAATCATTGATAAACCACCAGAATGTAGCTGTTTGATAAACGATTTCCGGGAAACAATTTTTAAAACCTTGATCATAACTGGAATGCCAAAGATCCCCTGGTCCCTTAGCCAACTGATCTAGCATATTTAAATCAGGAGCACCCGTGTATAACAAGATTTCTCCTGTATCAGTTATATAGCGATTCATTCGTTGATAACAGTTTTATAAAATGCTACATTTTGTTCTACCACAACCTCAGTCGCAAAATTCAGTTTCAGATGTGCTCGTGCTTTCTTACCCATTTTTAAACGAAGTTTGGAATTTTCTAACAGTTCCTGAATGCTATTGGCAAACTGTTGATGTTCTTTTGGATTTACCGTATACCCGGTTTCACCATCGATCATCACCTCGTTTGCCCAACCAATATCAGAAGTTACAAGTGCCTTTTCCATCGCCATGGCTTCAATCCAGGTCATGGGTAAGGCTTCAGCAAAACTAGGTAGCACAACCACACTAGCTCGTGCAAGTTCATGTTCAATTTCAGCATAGGGCAATACTCCCACAAACTGCACTTGACTATGATATTCCGCCTGAAGCTGTTCTAAAAAAAGAGTTTTAGTAGAACGGTTCACTAGTACATCGATTGTATCTTTTCCTGCTAAAATGAGTTTGACCGCTTTAGTCTTTTGAAAAAGCAAATTGCAAATTTTTGCCAATTCCAACACTCCTTTCTTACGAATCAAGGTTCCAAAATATAGGATTCGATGAGCTTCAGCCTCAACTTTTGAAGGCTTAAAGAGTTCTGTGTCGATTGAATTAGGAATTACTTGTATTTCCTTTTTCAGTCCAAAAATTTCTTTGGTCAGTTTTGCGGTAAAAGCACTTACTGCAAGAATATGATCGGCATTTTTAAGTGCTAGTTGTTCAAACCAGCGATTCTTAGTTTTTTGTGTGCGTTGCTCCAAATGACAAAAATAGGCATCGGTCCCATGAAGTCGAATAACCAACGGACATTTAAAACGCATCAAAGCCGTAATTCCGGTCCAATCCGGTGCTTCGAGAACATTTATTCCCTCTAGAAGAATAAATTTATTAATATAACGCTGTAAAAATTTACGATGCAAATACCAGCCTGCAAGTTTATACTTCCGCTTAGCGATGCTGTGAATTTTGATTCCCTGATCTTCAAATTCCCTATCTTCCGCCTGACTGTACACAAAAACCGTAACGCGTTCCCCGGCCTGAATCAAACTTGCTGCCAGATTTTTAATACTGCTTCCTAAACCGGCAGACCCCTTAAGATCTTTATGAGGGTACTCGGGTGTTAAAAAAGCAATGTGCATCAGTCCAGTAAATTAATATGTTCTGCAACCATACGGTCTAGTGAATATTCCTTTTCAATTAAAGCCGAAGTATCTTCAGTTATTTTTCGACCTCCATTTACTACTTCTTCAATAATAGTTGCAAGAGCCCGTTTATTCTTTGGTTGAAATAAAAACCCATTCACATCCTCTTTAATAATCTCAGGATTGCCGCCAACTGTTGTAGTAATAACAGGAACATTTGCTGATAAACTCTCTAGGATGGAGAGACTGAAGCATTCCATATACGTTGGTTGAATGAGGTACTCATAATCGGCCAGAAGTTGTGGAATCCCTGAAGAACTTCCTTTAAAGCTTAGTAACCTATCGACCTCATTGTCTCTAGCCTGTTGCTTTAAACCTTCTTCCAGCGGGCCTTCCCCATAAATGCTGATGTGTAGACGTTTTTTTATAGCTTCTGACAAATAACCCAAAGCATCAATCAAATCCTGTATACCTTTAGACTCCCTAAGATGAGAAACCACAACAAACTGAACTTTACGTTCTGGATTCAGATCTTGATTTTCTCTCTTTTTAAATACAGAAGTATCAATCCCGTTATAGATCACCCCGGTCTTTTTAGCCACTACCGGCCCCAGATCTTCTACAATATTCCGGGCAGTATAGCTACTCACTCCTATAAACCGGTCTATAGCCTTATGATGTAAGTAGCCCTTGAGACGGTTCTTCAACCGTTTTTTAATAGGGAAACCATTTAAAGGACGTGGATTGTGATCTACTGCTATAATGGTTTCAATGCTTCCGGCAACTTTTGCTTTCTTATAAAAAGGGCTGCATAGTTCGGTAAAATGCGTAACCAGTGCGGTATAGGTTTTTTTATTTTCCTGAAGGTAGTTGAGAAAAAAGGCTTCCACACTTGAATTTCCTTCCGCAGAAAAAAGGGCAACACCCTCGTAAAATGTTTTATCCAAAACATCCGGAAAAAACCAATCTACTTCATAACCCTTAGCTTTCGCTGCTTTATCATAAGCCACAAAAAAACGATCCATACCGCCGATGCGATCGGCTCGAAGGACATAATTACAAACTACCGCTAATCTTTTGGTGCTCATAAAGTATTTTTTAAAGCTTGTACACAAGCTTGAGTGGTTTCGTCAAGAGGTTTTCCCACCTGCATATCGATAAGCTTCCTGCGATTTTCCAGATCCAGATTGGAATTACGCAGGTATGCGTTTACAGCAGCATACAATTCTTCTGCATTTTTTGCGATTTTAACGGCGCCACTTTTAACCACATTGTCATAATGCTCATACTGTAAAAACCGCTGATCGTTATAAAGTCCGTTAGCACCGTTACCAAAGGCCGTATTGACAACGGGCTTTTCAAATAGCATAAAGTCGAGGCTCATGGTTGATAGCATATTAACGTTAAGATCACAAAACTTAAGAATGGCTTTAAGCATGCTCAGGTCTTCACGTGTAGGTACCCGTTGAGACCAGGGTTCGGGATGCCCTTCCCGGGTGAGTTCCCATTTGGGATGATTCCATTTGATCTCAGGGTATTTTGTTTTGGTTTCTGCGAATCGCTGCTCGTCTTCAGCCGGTGAAGTTCGTACCAAAAGCTGGCACAAATCGATTGCTCCTGAACGAATCCCCTCTACCAAAGTAGCAATTACCAAAGGATCATTTGCTCCAATAGAAGCATCAGCACAACTGTAACAGATGATTTTTTCTTTAGAATTTAAATCTAAAGTCTTGTAAAACTTCCTTTCGGAAAGGTCAAATTGGGGTAACACATAAGGTTCAAACTGAGGTGTACCTACAACTGAAATAGCTTTTGCTCTGGTGTATGGGTAGAACCGAAGCAATTCGTGTTTCATCAAATCGCTCCAGACCAGAAAGTAATCAAAAGTCGCAGCCATCCTCCCTTTTGAAGCCAGATTATCCCAACTAAAAATAAACGAGGCGGTAGGAATCTGTAACTTTTTCGCCCAAAAAACTAGAGTAGCAATAAAGGGTGGTCGCTGATGCGTAAAAAACAACAGATCTGGCTTATGATCCCTTAAAATTTCACCATATTTAGCTACAGTTGCGTCTTTTGCAAAGCTCTGCTCCTGAAGCGTTTCATACTTGAGTATATTCTTTTCACTATAAAATACTGAACTAACGGTATAAACCAGGCGAACCAAAAGCCCGTGCGGGCTCCAGCTTTTTGCCTTATTCATCTCATAATTATCTGCAATACCCGGATTGGATTTATGTTTCTGCAGGTGTGCTACTTCTTTCAGTTTACGCCAAAACCAGTTCTTTTTAGTTTCAGTAAAAACAGGAAGTTCAACGATCGTAAAAACAGTTTTATCAAGCTCAGGAAATGCTGAAGAAGGAAGCCCTGAAAATATAATTACTTTTTTAAAAGAACGGGCTGCTTCAGTCATGAAAGTGCTCAGCACAAAGTTGCGAAAACCAACCCCATCTGTAATGACAATTCCTAAGGCCTTTTGAGATTCTAAATTCAAGATTTTAGATTCAAAGTTAGAAGTTTAAAATGCATATTTCATTTTTCAAAATTAAAGATCTCGAAACTGCTTTTGATGGTCTATTTTCCAAAAGGCTTCGGTTCTTAAGGCTTCCAGAAATCCAGAAGCTGCTGTTTTAGTACTTTTTGTCCCTTTTGGATTGACCTTTAGCGCTTTCGCGGAAGCGATACCTTTTAAAATAGCTGCTTTAGCATTATCCACGTGAATGATACTGTCAGTCTGCAAGTCGCGATTTTCTTGACGTCTGCCTACATTTACTGTGGGAATACCCAGATAGGGAGCCTCGTGAATACCGGCACTGCTGTTTCCTATTAAGAACGCCGCGTTTTTGAGCAAGGTAATAAAATACTCAAACCTCAAGGACGGAAAAAGCCGGAATCGCTGATGCTTTTCAAATTTACGATAGGCCTCCAAAATAGCCGAAGAACCTAGGTCGCTATTGGGGTAAATCACCACATAGTTTTGATTATCTTCCAATAGCGCCTGTACAAAATCATCTGCGTGCTTGGCAGTTTCCTGATGAGCTGTGGTTACGGAATGAAATAAAACTACCGCATAGCTTTCAAACGGAATGTTGTAATAAGTTTTTACAGTTTTGAGATTGGGTAAAGTTTCACTGAACAACACATCTAAATCAGCCGAACCGATGTTAAAAATACTGCTTTCGAGTTCGCCCATTTGTACCAAACGCTTAGCTGCCGTCCCATGAGAGACGAAATGAATATGACTCAATTTACTCACCGAATGCCTAATGAGTTCGTCAACCGTTCCTGAAAGTTCGCCACCTTCAATGTGACCAACTAGAATATTATTCAATGAACCCACGATTGCACCGGCCAAGGCTTCGACCCGGTCGCCATGAACGATTATTAAATCTGGCTGAAATGCTTTCACATAGGCCGAAAAACCTTCAATAGTTCTAGCCAGAGTGAGGTCCATAGTGGCTTCAGAGGTATAATTCGAGTAGCGCTCAATATTTTGAAAACCTGCTTTTTCAATTTCAATAACAGTGAGCCCATATTGCTCGAGCAGATGCATTCCGGTTGCAAAAATTCCATATTCAAAGTCAGTTGAATCGTGAATTGCCTGAATAAGCGATTTCAGTTTCCCAAAATCTGCCCGAGTGCCGGTAAGAAAAGCTATTTTTTTAATCACAGCACGTCACTTGCTTTCAACTGTTCATCTTCTGCAATAGTTCTTGCTGCCTTTTTCCCTAAAATATCTTCAAACTGCTCAGCTAAAATTTCCCCGGTTCCGGGACGCTTCACCCAAATATTTTTTTCGGTAAAGACCTCACCCTCCTTTATGGGTGCTATAGTACAAACGGTTGCAAATGCAAAATCAATAGTGACTTGTTCTTCCTTTACCGGAGCTTTTTCACCACCGCGCATGAGCCAGATTTCCTTACTCGACTGAATGAGTTCAGCGCAAGCTTCTTCATCCATACTACAGACAATGTCCGGTCCGGTACGCTGCATATGATCGGTAAAATGCCGCTCTAAAATAGAAGCTCCCAAAGCTACTGCACCCAAACAAGCATTATTGTTCAAGGTATGATCTGATAAGCCGAAAGGCACATCCGGAAAAGCATGATGCAGTTGAGTCATCGCGCCCAACCGCACTAAATGAGTAGGTGTTGGATATAAGTTAGTCGTATGCAGCAATGCGAAAGGTGTACCGGCGTCCTTAAAAATCTGTACAGCCTTAGAAACACTTTCAAGTGTATTCATCCCGGTACTAAGAATAACCGGTTTACCAAAACCTGCGATATGCTTAAGCAAGGGATAATTATTGCATTCTCCGGAACCGATTTTATAAGCCGAAACATTCATGGTGTTTAGACGATTTGCTGCTGCACGCGAAAAAGGAGTTGAGATAAATAGCATCCCTTTTTTCTCTACATAGTTTTTCAGAGCAACTTCATCCGCTTCATCAAGCGCACAACGCTTCATAATCTCATAAATAGAAATAGCTGCATTTCCCGGAATCACTTTCTTCGCTGCACCACTCATTTCATCTTCTACAATATGCGTCTGATGTTTAACCACTTCCGCTCCTGCGCGGTGGGCTGCATCCACCATTTCCTTAGCCACTTCTAGAGATCCTTCATGGTTAATACCAATCTCAGCGATGACAAGCGGTGGGTAATCTGGTCCTATTTTTCGGTTTTCGATCTGTATGTATGGGTTCAAAAGTCTGTGTTTAGTCTTAATTAGTATAATACTTCAAATACAACTCCGCTTTTTTAAAATCAGCTTCCGTATCAATGTCGATCTCGGCAAATGGATGATCCACAATTAAGGGATAGTTGTTTTCACCGAGGAGTTTGCCCTGATTTAATAATTCCGTTTTAAAAATATAGAGCAGTCCATTTTCAAAATATAAGGGTTCCAAATCCTGACTCCGCTGCCCCATTTTATAATTATAGGGTATAAACCGATTATTTGAAATGGTCCCCAATTTATGTTCGTTTCGGGAAACGGTCATCAGACTGTCGCAACCCTCTTGCTCAAAAACCGAAACAGCCTCATTAAGAAGACCTTCTGGTCTCAACGGATTTGTAGGCTGCAATAAAATAACCGCATCGTATTTTTTTTGTAATTGATCTACCGCGTGTTGCAAAGCGGTTACAACAGGTTCTTCATTACCTGCTAAGGCATCCGGTCTTTTAATAACTTCAACACCTACTTCTTTTGCATATTCAAGAACACGTGCATCATTAGAAGTGACTACCATATTACTAAAACCATTATCTTGAGCGTATGCTAAACTATGCCCCACCAACGGTTTATCTCCTAATTGCCGCATATTTTTTCCGGGAAGGCGTTGCGAACCGGCACGAGCGGGGATTAGGATAAGATAATTCTTCATTTGGAATCTAATAAACATTTATTTTTTTGAGCAACTTATCCCAAGGAAGAAAATTTATATTGAATAATTTATTACACTTAATCATTATCCTTAAAATATGAGAGGCTATTACTCCTCTTCGAGTAGCTTTTAAATTATCCTTAAGCCCTCTATAAATAACCTCAACATTGCTATTATGATTGTTAGCTATTGCCTTGTGTAATAAATTGATCAATAAACGATAAGCGCTATTTGCAACTTTGATATTCGAAAACCTTACTGATCTTTCTAAGTTTACTAAGATAGCAAATGCCTCAGACTCTTTAAATGATTCATTATATCCTTGATTTAATGAGGTTTTTGATGAAGGGTGTGATCTGTATAAAAATAATTCTTTTTCTATAATTCTGTATGATTCAGAGCTTAGGTCAACAAAAAGTCTTGTAAAGAATTCAAACTCCTGACTTTTTTCTAATGTGTTATCAAAAAGCGATTTATCAGTAAGGAAACTTTTCTTTAAAGCGACAGAAGCCGTAGTCAGTTTTAACTTCCACAAAAAATAATCTGTATACAATTCTTGTGTCTGGAAGACATGCATAGGCTTTTTATTTTCTAATAGTTCGTTAGTAAAAAAGCCAGAACTTATTACTAGTTTTACATTATTTTTAAAAGCCTGCATTTTAGTTTCGATAAATTGAGGAAGCATATAATCATCCGCATCAAACCAGTTAACAAAATCTCCCGTAATTTGATCAAAACCAAAATTTCGACAACTATTCGCTCCTTTAGGTAAGCTTGCAGGCCGTTGAAAAATTTTAAATCGAGTATCGTGTAAAGCAAAGAGCTCTGCAATATTCACACTTGAGTCCCTAGAGCCGTCGTCGACAACTACACATTCCCAGTTTAAATAAGTTTGCTTTTGTATACTGGTCAATGTTTCTTTTAAATACTCTTCACCATTGTATACAGGAATAATTATGGAGAACCTTGGATCTAGAATCATTTGGATATAAGTTCACTTAAAGTTTTCCTTAAATATGACGGTGAAAAATAATCTTGAAGTTTCACATTTAAAGGAGCAGTCGTATTATTTCTCCATTGATGATATAACTCTTTAATTCTAATTGTCATAAGCTCTACGTCACCAGCCTCAGCAACAAATGGATAATTTTCGCCTAAAAGTTGGCGCACTTCACTATGTTTTGGCCCCAGATGCAATATTGGACAATTAGCCTTAACAAGGTTGGGGAATTTAGCCGGTAAAAACGGACTCACTTCAGCCGCTGCTTCCAACACGATATTCACGGAACTATACTGCTCCAACAAACGTACTTGCTCATAATCCATAGATCCGGAATAGCGGTAAATGGTTTCTTTATCACTACAAACTTTAGAAAGTTCAGGTTCGTGATAATCACCCGGGCCTATCAATAAAAGTTTTGTAACTGCTTTTGCTTCGGGATGCTGCGCCAAAAACAGATTCCATGCCCGGATTAATGGAAACGGATCCCGCTGCTTTAATAAATTCCCTGCATGCAACACATTAAAATCATCAGGATCAAAAAACTCAGGAAAAGCTTTTTCTACAACCACAGCTTCACTGGCTTGGTGCGGTAGTACGATCCCTTTGGTTTTAAAGCTAGCATCAAAAGTTCCCATGCAGTCTTGCAGACATTGGGAAGGATATCCCAGCCATTCTGCTTTTTGAGCTACCTTTTTAAAAAAAGCTTCCTTCTGAACACTCCCGGGCTGAACCCAGTCATAGGGCTTGGGATACCAATGAAAAGGGTATGGATCGTGTATATAGGCCAACCATTTAGCCTGCCATTCTGGTAATTTCAACAAAGCAGCATGCGTACGGTAACTCGCTCCTTTACTCAATGTGAGTATAATATCATAGTCAGCTGCTCGTAAAGGTTTTAAAGCCGTCACCATAGTATTGACATCATTAAAAAATGTAAAGGAAAAACCAAACCGATTCTCTAGGAGCTTAGAAAAATCCCTTTGGGTAATGCGTTGCAAAACCCGCTGTCCCCGACTTAACCAATAATTTAGATCTGTTTTTCGCTCTTGAATTAAGATCGATTCAACTCCGGGTAAGTTTATTTCTTTATAGGAATAATGATAGACAGTGATTTCAAAGCCGGCTGACAACAAAGATTGTATAAAGGCATAATTGGCTTTCCCGGCGCTACTACTTGATACATCTAAGGTTTCAGATAAAACTAAAATTTTCACAATACGTAATACAATATTCTATTCAACCGATTTTTTTTTTTAATTTCAAAAAAATAAGTACTGCTGGACTCAAATAATAAATTGAAGCCATTTTTAGTCTAATAAAAATATTAATGGATGAATATTTTTCTAAATACTTGTACAATGACTTACTTCCTAACAATACTGCCATCCAACCAAAATATTTATAAAGTCGAGGAGTCATAAGGCCTTTCCTATTGAGCAAATCAATTATACTTTTGGATGCTTTAATTTTTGATTGAACTCGTAAAGGGTTGCCTCTATAAAATTCCCCCGTATTTGACTGAGCATGTTTTCGCCCATAATAGAGTGTTTTATCTATTGAAATACCATTATTCCCTTCGGTAAGTATATTAGTATAACACTCCCACTCTTCAGCATACAGGAGTTCTTCATTAAAACGGATATCTTTGAAACACTCTTTTCGCCATAATACAGAACAAGAATTAAATGGTAATTCTTGTGTAATTAACTTTGAATAGTCTTTTAAGCCTTGAATAGAAAAGCTTTCTAACTTCTGAGAAGTGTCAAAAACCTTATCAAACTTCCCTTCGAAAACTTCCCGTCTATACCTACAAAACATTAAATCTGGGCGGGAGGATATTTCACCTATTGAGATTTGCAAATTTTGCGGATGAACAATATCATCATCATCAAAAAAAATAACGAATTCCCCTTGCGCAAGATCTAGTCCCATATTTCTGCAACCCGGAAGTCCCTTCTTATATTTAAGACTTCTTTGAAAAAAACCTATTCTGGGGTCTTGTAAATAGGGAATCAAAACTTGATACGTGTTATCCTTACATCCGTCATCTATTATCAACAGCTCCCAATTTGTATACTCTTGTTTAAGTATACTTTGTATAGTTTCCTCTATAAAGAGTTCCCTATTATAGGTTGCCATAACAATAGAAACGAGGCTACACATAGATGATAATTTTTAGTACTTTAATAAATGGCAGATCCAACAATAGATACAATTGTAAAAATTCACTTTTCCAATTTCAATCTCAAGTACGGTTAAAAAAGAGTTTTAATAAGTAGAGGGTACTTTTTCGGCTATAATATCTAGAAAAGAATACACCTCTTTGATATTTTAAAAACCATAATAGGTCATTTAGTGTTAATACTCTAGAATCATTTAGTAAACTACTACGCATTTTTCGGTTTAACGACTCCAACTTCTCCAAATGACCTATTGTCTTCAAACTGTTCTCAAACTTTAGAAAATCTTTTTGTATTGCTTTGAAATTTTCACGATAGAATGTTAGATCAATCTTCTCATTTACATTTAAAGAGTGGATCAGAAACTTTGTCTCTTGATTAAAATTCAATTGATTTAGAATGTTGTGTATTGATTTTCTATTATTTTCTTGAAATACTTTCCTTTTCTTTAAATCTGTATTTAATTGCTTAGTGAGACTATCAGAATGTTGTCGATATTTATATAGATTATCATGTATTTGATAAAACGTAAAAGATAGTGATGCTCTAAGCCAAAAATCATAATCCTCTACACCGTGTAAATCTTTATCATATCCTTTAAGATATTCATATACCTTTCTTTTGTATAAAAAAGAAGCACCTATTACATTACCAAATAATATATGTGAAACTGGCAAACATAATTGTTGACGCTTGAAATCTCCAACTTCATTGATTATGTCATAGTTACTATATACAATATCGCAAGGCTCATTTTTAATAACGTCAACCATTGTTTTTAAAAAATCCGGCTTTAAAATGTTGTCATCTGATGTCCAAGTTAAAAATTCAGACCTTGCTTTACTATGCCCGATATTTAAACAATTGGGTAAATTCCTATTTACCTCATTGTCAATAACATTAACTCTCTGATCAATACGTGAATAATTCTCTATTATTTCTGAACTTTTGTCCGTTGAAGCATCATTAATTATAATTAGCTCTAAATTTTCATAACTCTGTGATAAAATACTTTTTATCGCGGAATCTAAAAATTTTTGTCCATTATAAACAGGTAATATTATCGAAACCAAACTATCCATATAAATCGTATTTTAACCTTTTATAAAATAACTATCTGATTTGATCACTTCTTACCTCATTCTAGCGCATAAAAATCCTGAACAACTATCTAGACTCATCGAACGCCTAGACTCAAGCAACTCTTACTTTTTTATTAATATCGATAGAAATCAACCGTTAAAACCCTTTATTAACTCAATGCCAAAAAAAAATGTTTTTTTTTTAAACGACAATCAAAGAAAATCAGGCAACTGGGGACGTACAGATATTGTTGAAGCCACAATCGAATTGATTAGAGAAGCTTTAAATGTAAAAGGGAAATCTTATTTAATACTTTTAAGTGGGCAAGATTATCCTTTAGTTAATAATTCCAGAATTAAAGAGACATTAATAAAAAATTATTATGATGGCTTTGTGTCTACTTTTTCCATACCAGTAGATGGTTGGACTAACAGAGGCCTAGACCGATTAAATTTTTACAGGATGTCATTAAGCAATAAAAGGTATGACTTTGTTTTGATCCCATCAATATGGGAGGAATCCTTCTACAACATTAGAGTGTTTAAAAGTTTATATGCTATTCTACGTCGAGGAAAAAAAAAGACTCTTTTCAAAATTTTAAGAAAAAGAAGACATCCTAACGACATTAAGCCTTTTGGTGGTTCTCAATGGTGGGCGATGTCTTCTAATTTAGCCAGACGAATTTTAAATTTTATAGACAATAATCCGTCATTTTTGAGATACCATCAGGACACTTTAATTGCCGATGAGATTTTTTTTCAAACTATAATACACCATATTGCGGAATTAGATCACACATTAAAAATTGCCCCATCATTAACATATACCAATTGGGAACGAAAAAATGTACCGCTTCCCGTAACCTTTGGCGCTGAAGATTTTGAAGAACTAAAAGAAGCTTCTAAAACCCATCTATTTGCACGTAAACTTGATATTGAAAGTGATACTGCTATCTTAGACAAGATTGATGCGGAGCTGTTATCTTAATTTTTGCTTTTAGCTACTTCCAGCAAAGACTCTCCTTTTCTAATACAAGCACCACTAACCAAAGAAAGTTTATAGAAAAGTAAACCTCTGAAGCCAAACACCCTAAAAACCAAGCTAGCAATCTGAAAAATTCGAGGTGGTATTTTATATTCTTTTACCAAGCCAAAGCTTAGGTTCATCAGATTACGCGTAAACTCCTTTTTTATATGCTTTGATATTTGATGCTTTATATCTTGAAATGTATACCAGTACACATCAATTAAAGCACTTTTAAAAGAACTGAATGAACTGGTCATTTGTTGTTGAATGGATACCCTATGCAATCTACGATGGGTTAAAACTTGTGGAATATAATGACCCTTTGTGGTAACCAGCAGCATTTTACAAAAGTAATTATAGTCTTGCCAAGATTGTAGATTTTCATTCCATCGAATACGCCCTGCTACATTACGTTTCAACATGACATCATAGGTGTACCAATGAATACGCCGTAGAATAAAATCTTCTGCAGTGATGCCGTAGGGTTTTTGCTCATAAACATAGGGAGCTTCAAATCCGTTCTCGCTAAAATTTTGGGTCTGGGCAATAACAAAATCTGCTTGTGCCTTTTGAATTTCCTCAAGTTTAACTTCTAGATGATCTGGAGTCATTAGATCATCACTATCAAACCAGATAACATAATCCCCAGTACTTTGATCAAAACCAATATTTCTGCAGCTATTTGCACCTTTGATGCTATTGCCTGGTCTTTGAAAGGCTTTAAAACGTTTGTCTTTTTCACAAAACTTCTTAACTATACTATAACTTGAATCAAAAGAACCATCATCCACTACAATACACTCCCAATTCGTATACGTCTGTGCCAGAACAGAGTCTAAGGTTTCCCCGATCAAATGTGCCCGGTTATACGTAGGGATGATGATAGAAACTAAGGAGTGTTCTTGCATAACTTAAATTCTATAAATCATTTTCAATAACATAGAAGGCTATACTCCTCCTGAGTACTTAACAACGCCGTAGCTCATCCGTAGCAAAGGCGTAGGTAAAGCGTGCTAGACCTCCATTAGAAAAACACCTGATTCCGGCAGAATCGGCAATAACGGCAAAATCGGCAGGAATGACCACCCCCAATTGCCTTAACTTAAAAACCAGCTTAATTTAGGCGTTATAAGTTTGCTTTAACTACATATTCCTAAGCAGTCACCAACAGGTTAGACCTGCTGTACTAAAGAAACAAGAATTAAACTACCTCAGGGCAAGCCTGTCTGTATTCTAAGGTTTGTGCAAATTTTTATGCTGCAAATTTAAAGGTTTCCACATATGGTGTTTGC
>NZ_JAYMEI010000029.1:0-22417 GCF_037029365.1 Leeuwenhoekiella sp. CH_XMU1409-2
CCGGCAGGAAAGTTCACCCATCCTTTTCTTTTGGAAAATTAATTCAAAATCATTTTACAAACCTAAGAGCCGACAAAAGCAGGCCCAAGAGGCATTGTTTGGAAATGAATGTTCAATTTCGAGGCAAGCCTCGGAATATTTTACTCTTTGGCGGTGCCAATAAAAAAGCAGCTATCTAAAAGAATCAGATAACTGCTCGTTTTGTGATTGATTGATTAAAAATTTAAATCAAATACGTGTTAAAGTTCGCAGCACTCACCCAGAAGGTGACCTTTGCCAGCTTTTATGTAAACACTTCCCCGATAAAACCGGGAAAAAGTTGTGTTGTATTAAAATTTAAAAGAACTCTTTGATTGATGTTATATAAGTAAGACGACCGCATTTCAGTTTTGTTACACTTCAATTAAAAAATTTAGTTGTTAAACTAATCTAAAGTGCTATCCACGCAGGCATAAAATACTATTACCTTTGTTTTTTTATGAGGAACCCCTTAAAAAATAGGAACATAAACGATTTTAAAAGTAAAGCGCTTCAGCTCTTTTTCAAGATTTTAAAATATCTCGAAATAGGATTTCGTTTTGCCACTTTAAAGTTTCATTCAGCGGTAAAAAGAAAATGGGTTCGCTATCCCCTTTTGGCATTAGGAACTTTGTTTTTTGCCTTTTCGCTTTTTTTCTTCAGTATTTATATGGGTGTCTGGGGAGCACTTCCATCTAAATATGAGCTTAGCCATCTAGAACAATCGCTTGCCACACAATTGGTAGACCGAAATGAAAAGGTTATTGGTAAATATTACATTTTTGACCGAAGACCTATTGGTTTTGACGAAATCCCAGAACATTTAAAAAATGCACTCATTGCCACCGAAGATGCTCGTTTTTACAAACACGATGGTGTAGATAAAGTAAGCCTGATGCGTGTTTTATTCAAAACACTGCTCATGCAGGATGACTCCGCGGGTGGAGGAAGTACAATAACCCAGCAGTTGGTTAAGAATATCTACGGGCGTCGCGGTGCCGGCACGTTTAATTTGGTGATCTCAAAATTCAAAGAGTTCATCATCGCGCAACGGGTTGAGGAAGTTTATACTAAAGATGAAATCATTAATCTTTATCTGAATACCGTTCCCTTTCCTGACAATACCTATGGAATAGAAAGCGCGAGTCAAAAATTCTTTAATAAGAATACCGAAAGTTTAACGCTTAACGAAGCTGCTATTTTGGTAGGTACGTTAAAAGCAAATAATAGTTATAACCCAAGAGTCTATCCCGATCGCGCTAGAAAAAGACGCGATGTTGTGATCAACCAGATGTTACGTTATGACTATTTGAATCCGCGAGATACCGTCGGTATGGAACGTGACACGATTATGTTGAGTTATCAAAAGCATACCGATCTTGGGATCGCTCCCTATTTTAGAGAGCTTATACGTCAAGAAGCTCAGGACATTCTTAAAAACTACAAGAAAGACGATGGTTCTGCTTACGATTTATATCAAGATGGGTTAACCATACACACCACGCTTGATAAAAAAATGCAGGAATATGCAGAAGCCGGAATGCGAGAGCACATGGCTGCTTTGCAATCGCAATACGAAAAAGCGTATGGTAATTATGCGCCTTGGAAACGTTCATCTATTCTAAAACCAAGTCTTGAAAAGCTCCCGTATTATCAAAAATTGGTTAAAGACAGTCTTTCTCCCGAAGCCATTGAAGACTCACTAAATATAAAGAGAAAACGTAAAATCTTTGATTGGAACACAGACGAGCGCACACAGCAAATCTCAGTAAAAGACAGCCTGTCTCATTATCTCTCTTTACTTAATTGTGGTTTTGTCGCATTAGATCCACAAACCGGAGGTGTTCTGGCCTACATCGGTGGTATTGACTTTGAAAATTTCAAATACGACCACGTGAGTCAAAGTGAACGTATGGTAGGTTCTACGTTTAAACCTTTTGTATATACGACAGCATTAGAACAGGGAATGGATCCTTGCACCTACTATGATGGCGACCAACAGATTTATTATTTTAATAATAAGGAATGGTCTCCTGCTAATGCAGGTGGTGAAGGCGAAGACCTGTCGTACTCGCTTAAAGGGGCCTTAAGCAATTCTATAAATACGGTTGCGGTTAAGGTTATTATAGATGTTGGTATTCAAAAAGTAATCAATCAAGCTCGAAGTATGGGGATTGATACTAAGTTACCTAAAGTTCCCTCGCTCGCCTTAGGAACAGCACAGATCAAGATGCGCAATCTGGCTTCGGCATATACTTCCTTTGTGAACGGAGGAAAACCGATGAAACCTTTTTACATTACAAAAATCGTAGACCGAACAGGAAAAACCGTTGCCGAATTCACTCCGGAAGTTCCAGAAAAAGCAGTGATGAGTAACGTCACCAGACAAACTATGATAGAAATGATGCGAGGTACTGTAAGGGAAGGAACTGCAACCCGACTAAGGTACACGTATAAGCTTAATAATGACATAGCTGGTAAAACAGGAACCACTCAAGATAATAAAGACGGATGGTTTGTAGGTATCACACCTTATATGGTTGCAGTAAGCTGGGTAGGTAATGATGATTATAGAATAGGCTTCAGCAGTACCGGATTAGGTGCCGGAGCAAATTCAGCTTTGCCAATCTATGCAAAATTTATGCAGCAATTAAATAAAGATACCACCTATACCAAGCTAACAAAACAACGATTTAAAAGTCCGTCTGCTGAAGTGGCAAGCGCTCTTGATTGCGCTCCTATCGTTAAAGATAGTACGTCACAAGTAAGAAGATTTTTTGAATCGATTTTTAACGGAGAAGAAGAGAACTATAGAACAAAAGTCTACCTCGATGATGATGGTAATGTGCTAAGAACAGAAGAACAAGCACTACCACAAGAAGAAGAGGAAGCTGAAGAAGAAAATACTAGCGGAGGATTTTTTTCGTTTCTAAAGAGAAAGAAAAAGAATGATGAAGATTAAGTGTTTTGGATTGCATATACTTTAAAAAAAACGCATAAATGCTAAATTTATCATAAAAAGCATGAATTAATTTGATTTTAAAATAATCCATGTTATAATACATCCTATATACTTTTAACAAATAAATTTTATATGAGACAACTCAAAATCACCAAGCAGGTAACCAATCGGGAATCAAAATCTTTAAATACCTATCTACAAGATGTAAGTAAACTCGATATGATTACTGCTGATGAGGAGGTCGAGTTGGCACAACGCATTCGCGAAGGTGACCAAGTTGCACTAGAGCGTTTGACAAAGGCTAATTTGCGTTTTGTGGTTTCTGTGGCAAAACAGTATCAAAATCAAGGTCTTAAATTACCTGATTTAATCAATGAAGGTAATGTAGGTCTTGTAAAAGCTGCAAAGCGTTTTGACGAGACACGTGGTTTTAAATTTATTTCTTACGCGGTTTGGTGGATTCGCCAGTCTATTTTACAGGCGATTTCAGAACATTCAAGAACCGTACGTTTACCCCTAAACAAAATTGGTACGATAAGTAAAATCAACAAAGCATTTTCTTATCTGGAACAAAGCTTAGAGCGCCCGCCATCTGCAGAAGAGATCGCAAAAGAGTTAGACATGACTGTTGCTAAAGTAAAGTTAGCAATGAAAAACTCTGGACGTAACCTTTCTATGGATGCTCCTTTTAAAGAAGGTGAAAATGACTCTAATCTTTATGATGTATTAAAATCTGGAGAGTCTCCTAACCCGGACGCAGATTTAATGCAGGAATCATTAGGAACTGAGATTGAAAGAGCTCTTGAGACGCTTTCTCCTCGAGAGTCTGATGTAATTAAATTAAACTATGGTTTAGGTGGTGAGCAGCCTCACACCCTTCAAGAAATTGGAGAAATGTTTGACTTAAGTCGTGAGCGTGTGCGTCAAATTCGTGAAAAAGGAATTAGAAGACTGCGCCATACTTCAAGAAGTAAAGTACTTAAAACCTATCTTGGATAGATTTACCTCCTAAAAGTGAAAATAAAAAAAGCGCTGTAATATTAATTACAGCGCTTTTTTTATTGAGGATATTTATCAACTTACCTAAGTTATAGAGGAAGTGGATATAAGGCATACTACGACCTATCAAAGGACCGTATTTTCATATTCCGTAGTATGCGTACATACATAATTTAATAGAGGTTTACTCAATAACAATGTCAAAAGATTCTTGAACGTCAGTTTCTCCGGCTGCATTTGCAATTTCACCTGCACTTACACCTGCTGCATCTTTAGCTGGCTGATGTCTTAGAGTAACCGTAATAGTTCCTGAAGACGCAGTACCTGCTTGTAACGTAAATTCAAGACCAACAGGATTTGCTACGCCGTTGTTCATATAATCATTCTCGGTATCTGCATAGGCAAAAGTTGCATTAACACCTGATGCTGCTTGATAGAAAAATTGGTGCTCATCTGCTTCTTCTTCAATCTCTTCATTAATAAGCTCAGCAGGAGATTCTGTTTCATTTTCTAAAGTGATGCTTCCATCGTAAAGCATTCCGGCTTGTAAAGGACCAGAAATCGTAATCACAGGTTCATTAGGACCTTCACCATCTAAATCTCTTGATTCTAGGGTTACCGTCTCCCCGGTTTCAGGAACTAGCGTAAGCGTAATCGTTGTGATAACTTCCTCTTCATTGATGACTTCTGGTGTTGTATCATCATCAGATGAACAAGAAGCAAGCGTGATCGTAGTTAATAGCGCTAGGGCTATAAATTTTATATTTTTCATAATCTTATGTTGTGTATTAATAGTTTAGTTTTAATTGAATTCTAAAATTTCGTCCTAAATCATCAGTAAAATAACGTTGACGATTTAAGTAATCCCGATAGGCTGTATTTAAAATATTATCTACAAAAAAGCCTAGGGTCAATGTAGATTGTTTGAAAACATCAAAGTCAACTGACGACGTTAAATGAAATAAGCTGTACCCTGAAGGCGGTTGGCTTACTGCAACGGTCTCTGTCGTCTGTTCACCTGAGTCATTTATGTATGTTACCTCAAAATCATTGTTAGGAAAACGTGTTTGTTCTAATACGGTTTGATTACGCAATCCTATATTTAAATTATTCCATTCTGCTTTTCTAAACCCAAAAGTCGTATTGATGTTTGGTGCCGGCATATCAATAAGTGGTCGGTTGCGATCTAAATCTTGACCATTTACGTATGCAAAAACCGTTTGTAAATTGAAATTAGCATCAAACGTATAATTGGCGCGAACATCAACTCCAAAAAGTCTGGCGTCTACTTGTCCGTATTGATACACGGGAAATGCTCCACGATTGGTGTATTGAAGTCCATTAGGCTCCATAATTATAAAATCACTGATGTGGTTATAAAAAGGATTGATTCCAAAAGTTAGACCACCGGTCTGCCCGTTGAGTTCTAAACTAGCCTTATACGATTGTTCCTGATCAAGGCGTAAATCACCTAACTCTATTATTGCTGCAGAGTGGTGTAAACCATCACTAAAGAGTTCTGCAGGATTGGGAGCTCTTGAAGCACTACTCAGATTCAATTTTAGATCCCAATTAGATTTGATACGATAGCGTGCTCCTAAGGTTCCTGAAAAATTATGATAATCAAACACAGGGTTTACCAAAAGCTGATTATCCAATCGCTGAACCACGAGATCACCAAATTCTGACTCATAGCCTCTGTTCTCCCAACTACTGGTTAAATAATATTTTTGTGCATCAATCTGCATAAAATCATATCTAAAACCTCCGTCAATACGCCATTTGGGAGAGATATCAAGATCTGCAGTGGCATAAGCACCTGCGGTGTACATCTCATAATCAGGAATAAGTCTTCTAATGCCTGTATTAGGATTAGGAAAATTCTCTTGATAAGAAGCTTCAACACCAAAGTTGGCTTTCAAATTTGATGCAGCATCGTATAAAAAGTTTGAAGCTAGCGTATGTGTGGTAAGTTGTAAGTCAAGCGAAGCCTGATCTCTATCGTCACCGCGCCGAATGTCAAATTCTTTACGGTTATTCTGCTGATACGAATAATCGAGACTTAATTTACCTGCTTTTTCAAAGCGTTTGTAAAAATTAATCTTAGCTAAATGGTGGCTGACATCTTGTTTAGGCGCATTGATATCATAGGTAAAATCTCTTACATAATTAGGCGCCCCGCTGTTTATGGCACGAATCAAATCGCTTAAATTACCAATATGGCTAGCTCTTAAAATCCCTATTTCAGAATTGTAGAAACTATAATACGCATCAAAACCGTAAGTGAATTTATTCAGTCCAAAACCTATTGAGAAATCATGCTCTCTCAAACCGGTATTTGACAATACATAATCTGGCGATTCCAGATCTCCAGCGTATTTTGTAGTCCCTTGTCCTTGCACATAAAAGCCACTTTCGAAAGCCTTTAACAAGCTGGTAGTCACTCCGAGACTTCGGCCGTTTGTCGCTCCGCTTAAAATGGTTTTACCGTAAAGCGTGTCTTTTGCTGGTGCTTTGGGAGCGTTTGTAACGATCACACCTCCCACAGCATCACCTCCGTAACGCAGGGCACTTGCCCCTTTAACCACCGTAACATTTTCTGCTGCGTTGATATCCAGGTTTGGAGCGTGTTCTACTCCCCACTCCTGATCTTCCATTCGGGTTCCGTTGTTGATGATAAGAACCCGACTACTGTGCAAACCTTGAATTACAGGTTTTACTACGGTGCTTCCAGTATTTAAAGAAGAAACTCCGGCAACCTCGCGTAAAGCGTCACCCAAGCTGGCATTGCTGTAGTTTTCTAGAACTCCGGACTCAAGCCGCGTTTGTGTCCCGGAAACGGTACCTCGATTGGTATTTTCTCCCTGAACAGTAACCGCATTCAAGGCTTCGGTGTGATGTTCTAGTTTAAAATCACGCTGAACATTGTCGGTAACTTCTACTGTAAATTGCGCGACTTCGCACTCAGGATGGGTGATGGTCACGACATAAGTTCCTTTACACAGGCCACTCAGTTCATATTTTCCATCTAAATCACTTAGTGCATAAATATCATAACCGTTTATGCTTAATGTGGAATTGGGTAAAACATTACCATCGTGAAAATCCTTTACAACACCACTTATTTTAAAATCACATTGTTGTGCTTGAAGCTGAAAACTTAAAAGCAGCCCAAACACCAAACTGAAAAATTTCATATTGAAATATATTGGTCTTCGGTAAGAAGACGATTATCAGATAAATGAATAAAAGTATTTTACTTAGCACGAGTACTGAAAGCAAAACCTTTTAGCCGAGGTCTAGAAGACCTCTTAAACATTCCGCATTGGGAATTTATTAAACTGATAATATGGGGGGTGCCTTGTTTGCAGAGTTCCCAAAGTAAAACCTATCGGTTAGTTTAACTTGGGTAATTTGTAGGGGAGCCTTAAATTCTTCAGGAGCTGAAGCAACCTCAAACGTATAGTTTACAGGCAGGTCGTAATCAAGACTTTGTTTTTGTTTATGGGTAAGTAAACACAATTCACAATGCGTTCCCTTTACAGAATCTTTACCGTGAACGTATTGGTGAAGATCTACAATCTTAAAAGCAAAAATAGCCAACACCAGCATTACGCTAAGCCCGGCTTTTAATCTATTGCTTTGTAAAATCATATTGCTAAATTAATATAATGTCTTTTAGAAAGTGTGAAATAAACTTAAAATTAATTGTCCCTTGGTCTGTGTATTGGTTATTTCACGCATATAAGCCGCCTCTGCACGTAATCCCTTCTTGATTTGATAGCCCAAACCACCAAATAACCAGGTGCGATCATACAAACTCACAGTTTGCCCGTCACCTATATCTTGCTCACCATTTATAAAAAACTCTCCGGCGACATAGGTGAAGAAGGTTTTAGGACCTATGGTTTTAGTGTTTAAAGGTACTTTGGCATTTAGAAAATACCGGTATCGAGACCTAAAATCCTGATCTTCTATCAAGCGCTCTTCTATGCGTATTCTGTGTAATAGAGCAATACGCCCCTCAAAGAACGTATTGGTCCAAATCAAATCCTGATAAAAACGATCTTCTCTTAATTGCGCATTGCTAGGCCCAAAGGTTCCCGTGTTGAAATAAGAATATCCCGCAACAGCCCGAAGCGTCGAATTCGTTATTTTATACGACAAGCCTGCTCTGAGAATCAACTGCTGGAAATCCCCGGCAACATTAAAACTGCGATGTTGCACATCGCCCATAATACCAAAATTGCTCGTGCCAAAATCAGTATCAAAGAAATACATATACCAACCGCCCAATTCGTGATTTCCGCGTTGCGCCTTAAGCTCTTGCTGAAGCAAAAAGCTACTTAGAACGACGAGAAAACTTAACCGTAATCTTCTTGTTGAAATTTGCATGATTTGACTCTTATTGAGCCGGCACGTTTGCGTACATCTGACTCAGTTTAAGTCTCAATTTACGCATATAATCTTCTTCTAACCAATCTTTGTAATTTTTGGTATTCTTCATAATACAATACGAATACAAGCGTATACGGTATTGAATTTCTTCCTTCAATTCACGAGCGAGAATACGCGCATCAAAAACATCTTCAGTATTTTCAAAAACGATACGTGCATGTTGATCAATAGAACGCTCTAGCGCTTCTTTCGACTTTAAGCCTTTTGCAAAAACATCTTCGTATTCCTTTTTGATATCAAAATCTATAGACTCACTATTGCTGAATTGCGCGCGAAGTTCTGGAGGCATCACGTATTCAAAATTACGTTCAATCTCTTCATCACTTACTAAATTCTCAAGATAGAAATCAGGATATAAGAAAATATCGTTCCAGTCCATTGGAGCATCCCAAAGACCAAAACGCGCCATATTATTCCCCAGATCGATCACTTCAAAAGTCTTCTTGTTGGGAAGCACTCGAGAACCACGACCTATCATCTGAAAATACAGCGTTAAGGAGCGCGTCGCACGATTTAAAATGATCGTTTCAACTGATGGCTCATCAAAACCGGTAGTCAAAATACTTACCGAAGTAAGAATGGCATCCGGTGTATTTTTAAACCACTTCAGTATTTCTTTTCGTTCTTTATTGGTGTGGGTGTTGTCCAGATGTTTTACGTCGTAACCAGCTTCTTTAAAGGTTTCATAAACGTAACGCGAGGTGTTGATCCCGTTATTAAAAATAAGCGTTTTAGAACCCTTAGCACGCTCTTCATAAGCAGCAAGAAGCTTTTCCTGCATACTGTGATTGGTATAAAGGATCTCTGAAGATTTAACCGTATAATCCCCGTTGATACCTACCTGTAAGGTCTTGAGACCTACATCATAGGTGTGCATATTCGCTTTGGCTAGAAAGCCTTTTTCGATCAACGAACCTATACTCTCCCCGATGATGAGTTTACGGTAATTATCCTTCATGGGTAATTTCACATTCGAACTCAATGGCGTAGCCGTAACGCCTAAAATAAAGGCATCTTTAAAATAGCTGAATAATTTTCTAAAAGAGTTGTAATGAGCTTCATCAATGATGACCAGTCCTATATCTTTAATATCGATCTGCTCATCTTGCAAACGGTTGTTAAGCGTTTCAACCATCGCTACATAGCACATATAGTCTTCGTTTCCTTCAAGGGTTTTAACCTTGCTGTTGATGACCATATTGGGCACATCAAAGCCTTTAAGCATTTTTGAAGTTTGAGAAGACAATTCGATACGGTGCGTCAAGATCACCACTTTCTTCTGTTTCTCTTTGATATAGCGGCGTACGATTTCAGAAAAGATCACGGTCTTCCCTCCTCCCGTCGGAAGTTGGTACAGGAGATTGAAGTCATCAGACTCTTCCTCCATACAATTAAAGATCTTATCAAGATCGTTTAATTGATAGCTGTATAATTCTTTTCCGTTTCCGTTATCTTTTGCAGATGCTTTTTCGCTCAAAAGTGAAGTTTGTTTAAGGTTGAATTTTGCAAAAATAAGGCATTTTAAGGGCTTCTCGAAAGATTGACTACAGAATTACATGATTGATAATTTTGACAGAAAGTTTTAAGAAATTTTGCTTTGGACAACTCGTAATTTTAAAAGCCTCATAAAAAGTAACTAGAACCCATTTTAAAACTGAAAAAAATTAGCAAAGCATCATCGTATAAAATACCTAATCTGTTACCTTTGTGTCAACATTAAACACATCATTTTGAAGAATCCAAAAGCGATAAAACTTATAAATAAGCTCATTGACGATGTTGAGCACAACGGTATCATCACCAATACTGCAGTAGAAGATTTACAAAGTCTTAGACCTTATGCTGTTGAAGAAAAACGTCCGTTGCTTGCTAAAACCATTCGTTTGACTTTTGAACATATTGAAGCCTATCAAACCTTTGATATTCCCATCCCAGAAGAAGAACCTGTTGAAGGTTATGAAGAGGAGTTTGAAACCGAAGAAGGTACGTTTGATCCTGCAGAAAGTTTGTTATACCTTTTAAATTTAATTGCAGAACCAGAAAACAAAACCAATCGCCTAGACCTTAGAGCTTATGTTGAGGCGATGCAAGAATATGCCGAAGAACATTAATCTTCGTTACAAGTACAACTAAAAAAATCCGCAGTGTTCACCGCGGATTTTTTTAGTTTATACCTGAAAATATATTATTTCTTAGGTGGTTTAGAAGGACGTACTTCTATCTTACTTGGTAAAGTACGTGGATTCATTTTAAGTAGATCAACAACTAATTCACCTATGTCTTCACTTTGTATTTTCCAGGCGTCTTTATCTGAAGGCTCATTCCCATTAAAGTGAGTTGCTACAGAACCCGGCATTATCGTAGACACTTTTACATCATCCTGACGTAGATCAAGCATAATCGCTTGAGTGAATCCCGTTAAACCAAATTTACTCGCGTTATACGCAGATCCATTTGCAAAGAAGTTGGTACCGGCAAGACTTGAGATCGTGAAAATATACCCCTTCGCTTTTTTCAATTCATTCAAGCTGGCTTTTACACTGTAAAATACTCCGGTTAAATTAGTCTCGATCGTTTCTTGCCATTGGTCTGCAGTAAGTTCGTCGATACTTGCAAAATGTCCAAGACCGGCATTGGCCACAAGCACATCCAGTTGACCAAATTCTTTAATAACAGCATCTACAGCTTGCACCTGACTTTCCATCGAGCGCACATCTGCTTTAACACCCAACGCCTTGCCTTTACCCTTTTTATTGAGTTCCTCGGCTGCCTTTTCTGCTGCGGTGAGCGTTCGGCTGGTAATGGCCACATTCATACCTAATTCGAGAAGCGCTTCTGCAACGCCTCTTCCTATTCCTTTAGTGCCCCCGGTGATGAGCGCAACTTTATCTTTAAATTTCTCCATATGTTAAAATTAAGGGTTCTTGAGCCCAATACAGGCGTAGGTTTTTTTAAAATTTTCCTAAATCTGCCTATTTATAAAAATATTAGCAGAAACAATTTTTCTTCAGGTTTTTCAAAAAGTATATTTGCAAAAAAAGTAATGAGTCACGACAGCAAAACCAAGAAAAAGTCCCGCCTGCGACTTTTACATCAATACTATAAATTCACCGGATTCTATTCGTTTATTGGAGGAAGTTTAAAAAAAGCGCTCACTCCCGTTATCCTATTTGTAGCGGCACTACTGGCTATTCATTACTTTGTGATCGATATCAATGCGCTTTTGGTCAAAATGACCGATACCTTCCCTCCATTCTGGGTACTTACGGTTTTCTTTATTTCTGAAAGTATTCTCGGACTTATTCCGCCAGAGATCTTTATCGCCTGGAGCGATAAGATGCCTGATCCTATTTTATACCTATCGCTTATCGCGGTACTTTCGTATACCGGTGGAATCATCAGCTATTTTATGGGTAGAGCTTCTACGCGCATCCCTGCTGTACATGATTATCTCGAAGTTAAAATGGCTAAGCATCTTAAAAATGCCCGTAAATGGGGTGGTTTTCTTATTATTGTAGGAGCAGTACTTCCGGTTCCTTTTGCAATAAGCAGTATGGCAGCCGGGATGATAAAATATCCATTTATAAATTACCTCTTATTTGGCCTTTTACGCTTTGTACGCTTTGCGGTGTATGGCGCGGCTATTTTCAATTTGGTTTAGATGATTAAAGCATTTCAGATTATCAGTATTTTAGAAGGTGTTTCGTTACTTCTTATTCTCTTTGTATCCATGCCTTTAAAATACATATTTGATATGCCTGAGGCCAATCAGGTGATAGGAATGGCGCACGGAATTTTATTCTTGGTATACGTGGTGATGGCTATTCTTGTAAAAAGTGAATTGAATTGGAACTTTAAAATCTTGCTCATCGTCTTAGCCTGTTCCATTATTCCCTTTGGCACCTTCTGGATGGATCGCAAGTATTTAAAAGGAAAAGCCTAAACACGAATTATTATGATGAAGTCGTTTGTTCTATTCTTAAGTGTTTTTCTGGGAGTTACCTCTTACGCACAACAAGCAGAAGCTTTGGTAAAGCTCGACACGCTAAACGACAGATTTACGTATGATATCAGGTATGCAAGTACCAATAACTTTCTAGAAGAAGCCTTTTATGACTGTGCAGCCTGTTATCTCAGACCTGAAGTCGCCAATGCGCTAAAGGAAGCCAATCATTATTTTTGCGAAAAGGGCTACCGAATCGTTCTTTTTGATTGCTACAGACCGGTAAGTGCGCAAAAGAAAATGTGGGCGGTATACCCCAACCCACAATATGTAGCCAACCCGTATACTTCAGGATCGGTACACAATCGCGGAGCAGCAGTAGATATCAGTCTTGAAAAGCTAGATGGTACACCGGTTGATATGGGAACAGATCACGATTACTTTGGTAAAGAAGCTCATATAGACAATACGTCCTTACCGCAAAAGGTTCTAGAAAATCGAAAATTGCTTCAGGAAGGAATGATTCGTTTTGGTTTTGAAACCATCCGTACAGAATGGTGGCATTTCAATTATAAAAAGAACTACGACTTCAAGATCATCGATTTTGATTTTGAATGTGATTGATCAGTATTCATCTCGATCTAAAAAACTTAAATAACCCAAACTCTGAAAGACATTTTGTTTTTCGGAGTTTTGTCGTTTATCACTACTCTTACCCATTTCAGATCTAAACCCTTCGTCTTCAGTAGCTCACTAGCGTTCACGTTTAGAAATAAATTCAATTTAGCGTACAGATAATGTTTTAACCAAAAAGCTGTATAAACAGCAATCCCAATTCGATTATTTTATTAAATCCTTGTTAAATCGGCTTAAATAAAAACCGCATAGTTTTTTTCCTCGTATGTCTTTGTAAGTATTAATAACCAAAGAAACTCAAATTATGAAAAAGAAAAAATCAATTGAGGTAAAGACTCAAACGGTGGGTAGAAACCGTAGAAACTTCTTAAAAGTAAGCGGTCTTGCGCTTGCAGGATCTAGTTTGTTGCTTGCTTCTTGTAGTGATGACGATGATAGTGGTAACATGATGGGCGGCGGGACTTTTGACCTGGGTACTGGTGATGTTGGCGTTTTAAATTACGCGTATGCATTAGAACAATTGGAAGCTGCTTTTTATACCAATGTGGTGAATGGTTCTTTTTACGCCAGCGCTTCAGCAGATGAAAAAGCTATTCTTTTAGATCTATATAATCACGAGGTAAATCATCGTGAATTCTTTAAAGCTGCAATAGGTGCAAATGTTCCTATGGAACAACAATTGACTGCCGATCTGGAATTTGATTTTAGCAGTGTTGACTTTGGAAATAGAGATTCGGTCTTAGGAACAGCAAGAGTTCTTGAGGATACCGGAGTAAGTGCGTATAACGGTGCCGGACAATACATTCAAACTGCAGTGTATTTGACGCTTGCAGGGAAAATCGTTTCTGTAGAAGCACGTCACGCAGCAGCAATTCGCTCGATCATTAATGGTAGCGCAGACTATACAGCCTTTGCTGGTGATGATATTATAGACGATAACGGTTTAGACTTAGCGGCCTCTCCTGCTGAAGTCATTTCAGCCGCAGGAGGATTTTTTGTAACACCGTTTACATACAACAATCCGGGAGCGTAATTACTAACCATTAAAAACTTACTACAATGAATTTAATCAAATTTTTAGACGAATTTACTACAGATAAAATGCAAGAACCTATGACTTCCAGACGTGCTATGTTTGGCCAACTGGGAAGTTTAGGTAAAAAAGCAGCACTCGCAGCTGTTCCGTTTGGGCTTGCTACAGCTTCTAATAAAGCGATGGCGCAAAGTACCGGTGATGTTGTGGGCGTACTCAATTTGGCCTTAACCTTAGAATATCTTGAAGATGAGTTTTATGCTATGGCTCTTGATTCTGGCGTACTCTCAAACAATGCAAAAGCCGAAGCTATCTATATGCAGATCTCTAAACACGAGTCGCAACACGTAGATTTTCTTACAGCAGCTATTGAAGGCGCAGGCGCAGATCCTGTGGCTAAACCTTCTTTCGACTTTACTGTTGGCGGTACCTTTGATCCTTTTAATGAAAACGGAGCAGGTCAAGCTACAGCATACGCTCAATTATTGGCACTGGCACAAGCATTTGAAGATACCGGTGTACGTGCATATAAAGGTCAGGCAGCCAATTTAATGGGCAGTGCAGGCGTACTTACTGCCGCACTTCAAATCCATTCTGTTGAAGCACGTCACGCTTCAGAGATCAGAAGATTAAGAGGTCTAGAAGGTTGGATCACAGGAAATGAACGCGGTGCAGGAATGCCGGCAGCCACTCAAGCAGTTTATGATGGAGCAACTACTGAAGCGAATATTATTCAAGGTGGTTTAGATGTTACCACTCTAGGCTCTGGAAGTCCGTTTACGATGGATGCTGCTACACAGGCTTACGATGAGATCCTTACCGGTGACGAAGCGGTAACCATTGCCAGCTTGTTTATAGAATCTTAATAATCAAGTTTCTTTCATATATACCAAAAGCTCCTTTACTTTAAAAGTTAAGCAGCTTTTTTAGATTTGGATGAGTCCTGCACATTAAGCGAACGACCCTAAACAAAAAACACCCGAAGCAGTACTTCGGGTGTTTTTTGTTTTAAAGAGAATCTATCTTATTTTTTCTTCTCTACTTTAGCCGGTTCATTCAGCTTTTTGGTAAGCTCTAAAGAAAGCGCAGTGCGCTCAAACTTCATTTTACCGGCACCTGATTCTAAGATCACGGTTGTATCGTTTAAATCTAAGATCTTGCCGTGAAGACCACTTTTTGTGATCACACGATCTCCTCTTTTTAATTCTTCAGCGAATTTTTTCTCTTCCTTTTGACGTTTCATCTGCGGGCGTATCATAAATAGATAAACCACGGCGATCATCAAAAGAATAGGTAAAAAACTTGTTATTTGTTCCATTTATAAGAGCTTATCCGTTTACAGCCGGTCCTTCAGCAGACTGTACAAATGCGGTAATTTTTACTGTTTCAGATCCTTTTTCGGTATTTGCTTTTACGGTAACGATTTTAGTTACAGCGTTTAAGCCACTACCATTATATTTTACAAGTAGCTCTCCTGTTTCTCCCGGTTGAATAGGATCTTTAGGATAACTTGGCACGGTACAACCGCAAGTACTTGTAGCATCTACAATTACTAATGGTGCTTTACCGGTGTTTTTGAATTTAAACACGTGCTCTACGGCAGTACCACGAGCGATGTTTCCAAAGTCGTATGCTTTTTCTTCAAATTCCATAGTTGGGAAAACCGTTGCATCTGCATCACGAGTTGCAGCCATCTCTACATTTTCTCCTTTTACTTTGTCCGAAGCGTTGTCTTTACAACTTGTAAATGCCAGTGCAGCAACCAATCCTACTGCAAAAAATACTTTTTTCATAATTCTATTACTTTTTTAGAGTTCCAAAAATACAATTTTATTTATTACCCAATAAGAGCATTTTCAAGCCTTGAGCGCTTGTTTTGGCTATTTTTTACTCGATAAGTCCTCTTCCTGCTTTGTTAAGTCGGTTGTCTTTCTTGTATTTTTTAACCAGACGGTCTAAAACACCGTTTACAAAAATGCTACTCTTTGGCGTTGAATATTCTTTAGACAATTCAAGATATTCATTGATGGTTACCTTTACAGGAATAGACGAGAATCTTAAAAATTCGCACAAGGCCATTTTAATAAGGATCTTATCTAAAGCCGCGATACGATCTTGATCCCAGTTGGGCGTATTGCCTAAGATTTCAGCCTCATACTCTTCGTCATTGCGTGCCGTACGCAGCAACAAGTCTTTTGCAAATTGACGGTCTTCCTCGTCTTTATAAAGCTTTGGTAAAATAGTGCTCTCAGGGGAGTTTGGCTTCAGTTTTCCTAAACGCTTAACGATCGTGGTGTTTACCACGGGAAGGTCATCGACCCAAGTAAGACGGTAATCTTCAAGATAGTCGTACAGCTTATCGTTGGGCGCCACGATTTTAGCAAAGAAATCGATCACAAAATCCCGGTCTTGCTTAAAATCGGCAGACGCAGAAGCCATGTAATCGGCATAAAAGTCGCTTTCTAACAGCGCATTGTATAACAACACCACATACTCGCTATCTAAACGCCAGTTGTTCAGTTTAGCCTTTTTAAGTTCTTTCTGAAGCAATTCATTCTCTGAAAGCTTGATCAGAACAGGGTTGTTTACAAATTTAAGATTGGGATTTTTGTCAGATTCTGTTGCCAGCATTTTTTGCTGAGAACGCTCTAGAATGTCTTTTGCATGAGCGTGGATTTCAACGAGAAGATCTATCAAAATGAGATACAGATCATACATTTGAGCGGTGCTCGCATTAAGAAACTTCTCTTCCTTCAACAAATCAGGATTTTCTGATTGATGTAAGGCGTAGAGTGCTTGCATTACTTTCACGCGTATGTGCCTTCTGTTAAGCATAATTCAAAAGAACTTTGGTTAATTGGTTTGGGTTATTTTCAAGTCAAGCTAACCAGCCAGTAAGCCTAATCGGCTTAAAAATCGATGCAAAAATACGTTTTAAAAACATTCTAGAAACCATAATTACTTTTTTATCTAAAAAATCTATCGGTGGCTTTTCACGCCGAATCGTGTATCTTTGCGCGGCTTTGATACTAAAGCAAAAAAGGACGCACGCCCAGATCTAGTAGAACATTCTATGAAAGAACTTCAGCATCTCAATAAATATTTCAAAAAATATAAATGGAAGCTTATTCTTGGCTTCTTCATCGTACTGGTTGCCAGAATTTTTGCAATTCTAACGCCCAAGTTCTCGGGAGATATGATCAAGTATGTAGAGAACTATATCAAAGAGGGTGGTGATTTAAGCCAACTGAAACAGCAGTTGTTGATGACCCTATTCTTACTCTTGGGTGCTGCGCTGCTTTCTGCCTTTTTCACCTTCTTAATGCGCCAAATGTTTATCGTGGTTTCACGTTACATGGAAGCCGATCTTAAGAACGAGGTCTACGATCAATACCAAAACCTGTCACTTAATTTTTATAAAAAGAACCGTACGGGAGATTTGATGAACCGTATAAGCGAGGACGTGAGTAAGGTGCGTATGTATCTGGGGCCCGCGATTATGTATGGTGTGACTACGGTTATTCTTTTTGCAACGGTCATTCCTTATATGTTGTATACCGCGCCAGAACTAACTTTGTACGTACTTATCCCCTTACCTATTCTTTCGGTGGCGATCTATCAGTTAAGCCGACTTATACACAAACGCAGTACGATCGTTCAACAATATTTATCACATTTGAGTACATATACTCAGGAATCTTTTAGCGGTATTGGCGTGATCAAAGCCTATGGGATCGAGCCGCAGACCTATGAAAATTTTGAAAAACTAAGCGAAACCAATAAAGAAAAGAACCTTGACCTGGTTAAAGTTCAGGCGTTTTTCTTTCCCTTGATGATCGCTTTGATCGGGGTGAGTAACTTGCTGGTGATCTATATTGGTGGTAAAAAATACATTGACGGAAGCATCCCTGATCTCGGTGTGATCGTAGAGTTTCTTATTTATGTGAATATGTTGACCTGGCCGGTAGCCTCGGTAGGATGGATCACTTCACTCGTACAACAAGCCGAAGCTTCGCAAAAGCGCATCAACGAATTTCTTAAAGAAAAGCCTGAGGTGGTCAATAAAACCGAAGCTAGCACCCCCGTTACCGGAAGCATCAAGTTTGACAACGTAAGTTTTACCTACGATGACACCAACATTACCGCGCTTAAAGAGGTTTCTTTTGAGGTTAAAAATGGAGAAACCTTAGCGATCATTGGTAAAACAGGATCCGGAAAATCGACCATCTTGGAGCTTATAGGGCGCTTATATGACACCACCACCGGTGCGATAAAAATAGATCAGACGCCTATAGACCAGTTGAATCTTAAAGACCTGCGTACCGCTATAGGTTATGTACCTCAAGAGGCCTTCCTGTTTAGTGACAGTATCAAAGAGAATATCAAGTTTGGCAACAATCAGGCAAGTGATGAAGAGGTGATTCAGGCGGCTAAAAATGCCGTGGTTCACAAAAACATCGTTGATTTTTCTAAAGGTTATGATACTATTTTAGGAGAACGCGGTATCACTCTTAGTGGAGGTCAAAAACAACGCGTTTCTATCGCACGCGCTATAATCAAAGATCCACAGATCTTATTGTTTGATGATAGCCTTTCAGCCGTAGATACAGAGACTGAAGAAGAGATCTTAGCCAATCTTAAACGTATTGCAGCAAACAAAACGACCATTTTGGTAAGCCACCGTATCTCTTCTGCAAAGAATGCCGATAAGATCATCATTCTTGAAGAAGGCCAGATCATACAACGAGGCACCCACAATGAATTGATTGCCCAACCGGGATATTATCAGGAACTTTACCGTAAACAACTTGACGAAAAAGAAATGGAATAAAATTTTGTACACCATTTTATTTTTTTCCATTTTTGAAAGCATAAAGCGTATTAATTAAACATAGATTATGAGCAATAATGAAATGAAGGGGAATGATGAGATATTCTCGAAAGTGTTAAGAGCAGGGCGTCGCACCTACTTCTTTGATGTACGATCTACACGTGCAGGAGATTATTACCTAACCATCACCGAGAGTAAAAAATTCACAAATGACGATGGTTCCTTTCACTACAAAAAACACAAGATCTATCTCTACAAAGAAGATTTTGAAGGATTCTCTGAGATTTTAAATGAAATGACCTCGTACATCCTTGAAGAAAAAGGAGAAGAAGTGATCAGTGAGCGTCATCAGAGTGATTATGTTAAGGAAGAAGACAAAGAACCTGTTCTGGAAACAAAATCAGCAAAAGCATTTACAGACGTAAGTTTTGACGATATTTAAAAAATCGATCATCTAGATTTATAAGCCGCAAATTTTGCGGCTTTTTTTTATCCCGATTTTTGGGGTATTGCAATACGGCACCCCTCCCCGCCCGGTTAGTAACCTCCCAATTAGACCGGGCATTAGGCTTAAGTCAAACGGTTTAGTTTAAAAATGATATCTTTAAAAACAAACCTAATTGTCATTCTTTTATTTATGAAAAAAAGCATACTCCTATTCCTAGTGGGTCTAGTTTTTACGACCACACAAGCACAGGTCTCTTATCCCACACTTGATTATTACTTACCAGACAACGTTTCTTACGATCCCAACATTCCAAAACCTCAGGAAGTTCTGGGCTTTATGCCCGGAGAATGGCACGTAAGCCACGACCAGTTGGTAAGCTATATGGAAAAGATGGCTGCCGCTTCTCCCCGAATCACGATTGACCGTAGAGGAACGACCTTTGAAGGCCGCCCGTTACTTTTACTCACCATCACATCTCCCGAAAATCACGCCAACATCGAGCAGATCAAAGCAGAACATCAGGCCTTGACCGAAAGCGGCGCAGAAAGCTTGAATACGGCACAAATGCCTATCGTTACTTATCAGGGGATGAGTATTCACGGTAATGAACCCAGTGGTTCTAACGCAGGCCTCCTGGCTGCCTATTATCTGGCTTCTGCTCAAGGACCGGAAATCGACGCCCTACTCGATAATGTAGTCGTTTTGTTTGACCCGTCTTTCAATCCTGATGGTTTGCAACGTTTTTCATATTGGGCAAACACCAACAAAAACCAAAATCTATCTTCAGATCCTCAAGATCGCGAGTATAGCGAGGTTTGGCCGGGTGGGCGTACCAATCACTACTGGTTTGACCTTAACCGCGACTGGCTTCCAACCGAATTGCCAGAATCGCAAGCGCGCATCAAAACCTATCACGCGTGGCATCCCAACATCTTGACCGACCATCACGAGATGGGAAGTAATTCTTCCTTTTTCTTTCAGCCGGGAATTCAAAGCCGTACACACCCGTTAACGCCTAAACTGAATCAGGAACTCACTGCTGAAATTGGAAAATACCACGCAGCAGCTTTTGATAAACTAGGCTCTTTCTATTATACCGAAGAAGATTATGACGATTTCTATTACGGTAAAGGTTCTACCTTCCCTGATATTAATGGGAGTATAGGGATCTTATTTGAGCAAGCCAGCTCGCGCGGCCACGTGCAAGAGACCGATAATGGCCTACTTACCTTTCCGTTTACGATTAGAAATCAGTTTACCGCTTTCCTTTCTACGCTCGAAGCAGCACAGGAAATGCGTGTAAAGCTGCTCGATTATCAGCGGGATTTCTATGCAAACTCGCGAGATAAAGCGGGTAATGACGCGTATATCTTCGGAAGCAAGAACGATCCTGCACGCGCTACGCACCTTGCAAAACTCTTACAACGTCATAAGATCGACGTGTATACGCCAAGCGAAAGCTATTCGACAAAAGACCTGAGCTTTGATCCTAAAAGCAGTTATGTGGTTCCTAAAAGCCAAAAACACAGCCGCCTTTTAAAAGGAATGTTTGAAAAGCGCACCAGCTTTGAAGACAGTCTGTTTTATGATATCTCGGCGTGGAGTTTTCAACTGGCGTTCAATCTTGATTTTAGTGACAGCGCACCGGCTAGCCTGGCAGGAAGTAAAATAGACAGTGTACAATTGGCTACGCCGCTTACCCTTGCTCAAAGCAGCTATGCCTATATGTTGCCTTGGGGTAATTATTATGCACCAAAAGCCTTAAACGCTATTCTAAACAAAGGCTTACGCGCTAAAGTGGCCTTACAACCTTTTACGGCAGACGGTATTGACTATGATTACGGTACGGTGATGATCCCCGTTCAAAACCAAAGCCTGAATGCTGAAGAACTCCAAAAGTTCTTAGATAAGGTTGCTAAAGAGTCACACCTCACTATTGACCCTATTAAATCTGGACTTACTGACGGAATAGATCTGGGAAGCCGCAAGTTTGAAGCCTTGAAACCTCAAAAGATCGCATTACTGGTAGGCGACGGAATCAGCTCGTACGACGCCGGAGAGATCTGGCACCTGCTAGACACGCGTTTTGACATCAGCATTACCAAATTAGATACCCGCAACCTCAACCGAAGTGATCTAAACAAATACACCACCATCATTATGCCTACCAGCGGCTGGGGCGGTGGTCTGGATGAAGCTGCCGGAGATAAGATCGCTGCTTGGGTACGCAATGGCGGTACACTCATCGGTTTTAAGAATGCAGCGCGATGGATCAAAAGACAAGGACTTATAGACTACACCACCGTGAGTACCGAAAATCCTGCAAAGAACATCAGCTTTGAGCAACGCAGAGATTTTAACGGCGCACAAGTGATAGGTGGTGCTATTTTTACAGCAACTTTAGACCGCTCGCATCCTATCGCATTTGGTTATGACAACAACAGGATCAGTTTGTTTAGAGATACTACCTTGTTTATCGAAGCCGATGAAACGAGTTATAAAAACCCGGTTCAATATACCGATGAGCCGCTTGCTGCAGGATACATCAGCAGTATCAATTATGAGGCGATCAAAGGAACACGCCCTTTTGTACATCAAGGCGCAGGAAGAGGAAACGTATTGATCTTTACAGACAATACCAATTTTAGAGCTTTCTGGTACGGGACTTCAAAACTCTTTATGAACGGAATCTTCTTTAGTGAGCAGATGTAAAAACTGCACTTACAGAGCGTAAACTACCTCAGGACAAACCCACGAGACATTGCTTAGTAACGAATTTTCAATTTCGAGGCAAGCCTGCCTGCCAACTAAGGCAGGCCTCAAAGTATTAAACCCTTTGACGGCGCCAATAAAAAATCCCCTCAAGCTGGCTTGAGGGGATTTTTTATTGGTACTGCTGAAGACTATACCACCAGAAGGCTTACCAATAGTCAGTTGGACATATCTGTCTTGGCTATGGTTTAGTTGCCTAAATAAACTGTGAGGATTACTGCAGCAATGAACTATAGCCAGTGTGCCTGTTGCACAAGTTAGCAAAAAGCTAACATACGGGTTATACTTAATTTACAGTTGTGTTTTAATTTCATGGT